>DASWLB010000180.1:0-3712 GCA_036396315.1 Alphaproteobacteria bacterium | reverse complement strand
TCGCCGATCACGATGCCGATCTCGCCCTCGTAGTCGAGCTGCTCGGATTCGCGCGGGCGCACCATGGGCTGGTTGTGGCCGACCATGGAATCGGGGAAGCGCAGGAACACGCTCGGATATTTCGGCGCGTCCAGCCCCTGGTATTCCTGATGGCGATTGCCGTAATTGACGCCGATGCAGACGATCTTCTCGGGCGCGAGCAGCGGCTTCAGGAACGCGATCTCGTCGAGCCGGTAATCGGCGGCGGCTCCCGCCGCCGCCTTCTCCACCCGCCGCCATGCTCGCTTGTCGAGGAGGGCCTGAAGCCCCTTGGTCCGGGTCAGGCGCCGGCCGAGGTCGATGACCCCGTTGCCGTCGACCAGCCCGAACGACGTCTTGCCGCCCGCCTCGAACGTCAGGAGCTTCACGACGCCGTCCCCCTCTGCACTCCACCACGCACTGCTCGGCGCACGCCGCGTCGGCGCAATCATTTTAGTGGTCCGTGCAACGGCACGCCATGATTCGCGGCGGGTGGCGAGATAATCCCGTCGTCGCCGCAAACATTGCAATTGCGACGCACTGTCAATAGGCTCGCCCGTTCGCTTGCCACTCCGGGACGGAAATGCTCGAGACCAGCCCTGCGACCGCCGCGCCGCGCCACGCCGCGACCCGCCGGTACGGCCGTTCGCACGGGCGGGGCTGGACCGCGGTCGCGCTGTTCGGCTCGATAATCGTCGGGCTGCCGGTCATCGTCGTCGCGCTCAACTTGGCCGCGCCGGCGGGCGAGGTGTGGCGGCACTTGGCCGCGACGGTGCTGCCCAGCTACATCGCCAACTCGCTGTGGCTCATCTTGGGCGTCGGCGTGGGCGTGACGGTGGGCGGCACGGCGGCGGCGTGGCTCGTCACCATGTGCCGGTTCCCGGGTCGCGCCGTCTTCGAATGGGCGCTGGTGCTGCCGATGGCGATGCCCTCCTACGTCGTCGCTTACGCCTATACCGGCTTCCTCGACTATGCCGGTCCGGTGCAGTCCACGTTGCGCGCGGCGTTCGGCTGGAATTCGGCGCGCGAGTATTGGTTCCCCGAGGTGCGTTCGCTCGAAGGCGCGATTGCCGTCATGGTCATGGTGTTCTACCCCTACGTGTACCTGCTCGCGCGCGCGGCGTTCCTCGAACAATCCGTCTGCGTGCTCGAAGCCGCGCGCACGCTCGGGCGCGGGCCGTGGCGCGCCTTCCTCACGGTCGCCGTGCCGCTCGCGCGCCCGGCGATCGTCGGCGGCGCCGCGCTCGCGTTGATGGAGACGCTCAACGATTTCGGCACGGTGCAGTACTTCGCGGTGGACACGTTCACGACCGGCATCTACCGGACGTGGACCGGGCTGGGCGAGCCGCGCGCCGCGGCCCAGCTCGGCGCCGTGCTGATGTTGTTCGTCCTCGCGGTGCTGATCCTCGAACGGGCCTCGCGCGGCGGCGCGCGGTTCCACCACACGACCGGCCGCTACCGGCCGCTGCCGCGGTTCGCGCTCACCGGCCCGGCCTGCCTCGCCGCCCAGGCGTTCTGCGCGCTGCCCGTCATCGTCGGATTCCTGGTGCCGGCCGGGGTGCTCGCCTGGTGGGCCGCGGAAACCGGGCCGGCCGCGTGGTCGAGTGCCGCGTTCTGGCGCCCGGCCGGGAACAGCGTGGTGCTCGCCGGGCTCACCGGCGTGCTCGCGGTCGCGCTCGCGCTCGCGCTCGCCTATGCGCGCCGCGTGCGCGCCTCCGCCGTCGTCAACGCGGCGACCCAGCTCGCCGCCATGGGCTACGCGATCCCCGGCTCGGTAATCGCGGTCGGCGCGCTGGTGCCGCTCGTCACGCTCGACCGAGCGCTCTCGGCCGGGCTCGGCGCCGGGCTCGGCGGGCAGTGGGGGCTCCTCGTCACCGGCTCGGTCGCGGCCCTCGTCTATGCCTATCTCGTGCGCTTCCTCGCGGTCGCGCTCAACGGCGTCGAGGCCGGCCTCGCCAAGGTCTCGCCGTCGATGGAGGCGGCGTCGCGCACGCTCGGCGCCAACGCGCTCGGCACGCTGCGGCGGGTCCACCTGCCCATGCTGCGCGGCAGCCTGCTGTCGGCCGGGCTCCTTGTGTTCGTCGACGCGATGAAGGAGCTGCCGGCGACCCTGATCCTGCGCCCGTTCGATTTCGACACCCTGGCGACCCAGGCCTACGCGATGGCGGCGGACGAACGGCTCGCCCATGCCGGACCGCCGGCGCTCGCCATCGCGCTCGCGGGGCTCGTGCCCGTCGTGATCGTGAGCCGGACGATCGGCCGCTCGCGCCCGGGCGCCCGGGCGGAGCCATGAGCGCGGCCCCGCCGGTTCTGGTGCTCGACGGCGTGTCGCAGCATTACGGCAGCCGCGCCGTGCTCGACGGCGTGTCGCTCGAGGTCGCGGCGGGCGAGCTCGTCTGCCTGTTGGGTCCTTCGGGGGCCGGAAAGTCGACCGCGCTCCGCATCGCCGCCGGGCTCGAGGCGCCGGCCGCGGGCCGCGTGCTGCTCGACGGGCGCGTCGTGTCCGGCCCGGACGCCATGGTTCCGCCGGAGGAACGCCGCCTGGGCTTCATGTCGCAGGACTTCGCGCTGTTCCCGCACCTCACCGTGCTCGACAACGTGGCGTTCGGCCTCGACGGGCTCGGCGCGGCGGAGCGGCGCGCCCGCGCGCTCGGCATGCTCGACTCGGTCGGCATGGCCGGCTTCGCCGCCGCCTGGCCGCACCAGATCTCGGGCGGGCAGCAGCAGCGCGTCGCGCTCGCCCGCGCGCTCGCGCGCGGCCCCAAGGTCATGCTGCTGGACGAGCCGTTCTCCGGCCTCGATCGCGCGCTGCGCGACCAGATCTGGGAGGACACGGTATCGATCCTGCGGCTCACTTCGGTCGCGACGCTGATGGTCACGCACGACGCGGAGGAGGCGATGGTCATGGCCGACCGCATCGCCGTGTTGCGCGACGGGCGCATCGTGCAGACCGGCCGGCCCGATATGCTGTACGACCATCCCGCCGATCCGTTCGTCGCCACCCTGTTCGGGCCGGTCAACGCGTTCGAGGGCATCGTTGAGGGCGGGCGGGTGGCGACGCCGATCGGCAATTTCCTCGCGACCGGCCTCGCCGAGGGTTCGCCGGGCCAGGTATTGGTGCGGCCCGAGGCGCTGCGCCCGCGCGCGGCGCCGGACGGGCCGGCGCGCGTCGAGGGGGTGCGGCTGCGCGGCGCCTACCTGTCGGTCCGGCTCGTGCTCGACGGCGCATCGGGGGGCGGCGTCGCCCTGCTCGCGCGCACGGCTCGCGCCCTCGATCCCGCGTCTGGCCAGCGCATGTCGCTGTCGGTCGATCCCGCCGGCGTGTTCGTCTTCCAGGCGGGCGAAGGCGCGTGAGGTGCGGCGACATCGGAATTGCCTTCGCGCCGCGCCCATGCTATGCAAATGCGAATAAGTCGCAATAGCGCGCCCGGAGTTCGACACCATGCGCCGTGCCCTGTGCCTCGCCTCGCTGCTTGCCGTCGCCGCTGCCGTGCCCGCCATGGCCGCCGAGGTCAACCTCTACTCGGCGCGCCAGGACCAGCTCATCCGCCCCGCGCTCGATCTGTTCACCAAGGAGACCGGGATCGCGGTCAAGGTGCTGACGGCGAACGAGGCGCAGCTCCTGCAACGGCTCAAGACCGAGGGCGCGGCGAGCCCTGCCGACCTCCTGATCACCACCGACGCCGCGCACCTC
>DASWLB010000179.1:0-3216 GCA_036396315.1 Alphaproteobacteria bacterium | reverse complement strand
CCGCGCGTCGACCGCATCGCCACCGCGCACGAGGTGGTGGCCGGCATCGCCGAGCGCGACCGCCGCAAGATCGTCCGCACCGGCAACCCGGTGCGCGCCGCCGTCGTGCGGCTGCGCGATACGCCCTTCCCGGCGCCCGAGCCCGAAGGCGAGCTGCGCGTCCTGGTGCTCGGTGGCAGCCAAGGCGCGCGCATCCTGTCCGACGTCGTGCCGGAGGCGATCGCGCGCCTGCCCGAGGACCGGCGCACGCGCATCCGCGTGACCCAGCAGTGCCGGCCCGAGGACATCGCGCGCGTGCGCGACACCTACGCCGCCTACCGCGTCGCCAACGAGCTCGCGGTGTTCTTCGACGATCTGCCGGAGCGGCTCGGCGCCTGCCAGCTCCTGATCGCGCGCGCCGGCGCGTCCACCGTCGCCGAGCTGTCGGTCGCGGGGCGGCCGGCGATCCTGGTGCCCTACGCGGCAGCGACCGACGACCACCAGGCGGCGAACGCGCGCGCCGTGGCGGCGATCGGCGGCGCCTGGATGATGCGCGAAGACGTGTTCCGGCCCGAGGCGCTCGCCGCCCGGCTGGAATTCTATCTGCGCCAGCCCTCGATCCTGTGCCGCGCCGCGATCCGCGCGCGCGAATGCGGCATGCCGGACGCGGCCGAACGGCTCGCCGACCTCACGCTCGCGCTGATGGAAGGCGGCGCCAACGGCGGCGGGCGCGGCAAGGACGCGAACGGCCGCACCGATGCGACCCGGGAGAAGGCGGCATGAGCCGCCTCCGCACATCCGTGCTTCGGCGCGCCGTGCCGCGCCGTAGTCCGCAGGACGGAGGCGGGGCATGAGGGCGCTGCCGCTCGACATCGGGCTGATCCATTTCGTCGGCATCGGCGGCATCGGCATGAGCGGCATCGCCGAGGTGCTGCACAATCTCGGCTACAAGGTGCAGGGCACCGACATCGCCGAGAACGCCAACGTCCAACGCTTGACCGCGCTCGGCGTGTCCGTGCGGATCGGCCACGACGCGGCCCATCTCGGCCAGGCCGAGGTCGTCGTCGTCTCGACGGCGGTCAAGCCCGACAACCCGGAAGTCGCCGCCGCGCGCGCGCGCCGCATCCCGGTGGTGCGTCGCGCCGAGATGCTGGCGGAGCTGATGCGCCTCAAATGGGCGATCGCGATCGCCGGCACGCACGGCAAGACCACGACCACCTCGATGGTCGCCGCGGTGCTCGACGCCGCGCAGTACGACCCGACCGTGATCAACGGCGGCATCATCAACGCCTACGGCACCAACGCCCGTTTGGGCCAGGGCGACTGGATCGTGGTCGAGGCCGACGAATCCGACGGTACCTTCGTCAAGCTGCCGGCGACCGTCGGCGTCGTCACCAACATCGACCCCGAGCATCTCGACTTCTACGGCTCCTTCGACAATGTGCGCCGCGCCTTCCTGTCGTTCCTCGAGAACATCCCGTTCTACGGGTTCGCGGCGCTGTGCATCGATCACCCGGAAGTGCAGGCGCTGATTCCGCAGCTTCCCGATCGGCGCATCATCACCTACGGGCTGTCGCCGCAGGCCGACGTGCGCGCGCTCCGCATCCGTCCCGGGCCGGCGCACTGGACGTTCGACGCGGTGATCTCGGGCCCGGCCGCGCCGCGCATGCGCACGCTCGCCGACATCACCCTGCCGATGGTCGGGCGCCACAACGTGCAGAACGCGCTCGCGGCCATCGGCATCGCCTGCGAGATGGGCATCCGCGAATCCGTGCTGCGCCGCGCGCTCGAGACGTTCTCCGGCGTCAAGCGCCGCTTCACGCGCGTCGGCGCGGTGGGCGGCATCACGGTGATCGACGATTACGGTCACCACCCGGTCGAGATCGCCGCCGTGCTCGCCGCCGCGCGTACCGCGACCGACCGCAAGGTCATCGCCGTCGTGCAGCCGCACCGCTACACGCGCCTGCGCGACCTGTTCGAGGAGTTCTGCACCTGTTTCAACGACGCCGACGCGGTGATCGTCGCCGATGTGTATCCGGCGGGCGAGGCTCCGGTCGAGGGCGTGAACCGCGACGCGCTGGTTGAGGGGCTGCGCGCCCACGGTCACCGCCGCGTCGTCCCCCTCGCCGGCCCCGATTCCCTGGCCGACGCGGTCGCCGGGTTGGCCGGCGAGGGGGATCTTGTCGTCTGTCTGGGCGCGGGCAGCATCACGGGCTGGGCCGCCGCGCTGCCGGCCGAGCTCGCCAAGCGCCTGGGCAACGCGCCGCAGGAAACGCGGAACCGAGGATGATGCCGGCCCGCAAACAGTCCGCCCGGCTGATCGACCGCCTGCCCAAGGTGCGCGGGCGTTACGCCGAGAACGTGCGGCTCGCGCCCTATGTCTGGTTCCGCGTCGGCGGACCGGCGGAGGTGCTGTACCGCCCGGCGGACACGGACGACCTCGCCGCGTTCCTCGCCGCCAAGCCGGCCGACGTGGCGGTCACCGCGATCGGCGCTGGATCGAACCTCTTGGTGCGCGACGGCGGCGTGGCGGGCGTCGTGGTCAAGCTCGACCGGCCGTTTGCCAAGATCGCGATCGCGGGCGAGGTGGTCACGGCCGGCGCCATGGCGCTCGGCATCAAGGTATCGATCGCCTGCCGCGAGGCGGGGCTCGGCGGACTCGAGTTCCTGTCCGGCGTGCCGGGCACGATCGGCGGCGCGCTGCGCATGAATGCCGGCGCCTACGAGCACGAGACCAAGGACGTGGTGATCGACGCCGACGCGCTCGACGGCGCGGGCGCGCGCCATCGCCTCACCGCGCCCGAGATGGGGATGAGCTATCGCCATTCGTCGGTCCCAGAGGATTGGATTTTCGTCGCCGCGCGGCTGCGCGGCACGCAGGAATCGAAGGAGGCGGTCGCTGCGCGCATGGCGGAGATCGGCGCCGAGCGCGAGGTCAGCCAGCCGGTGCGCACCCGCACCGGGGGGTCCACCTTCAAGAACCCACCCGGCGCGCGCGCCTGGGAGCTGATCGCGCGCGCCGGCTGCCGCGGCTTGCGGCGCGGCGGCGCGATCGTGTCCGAGATGCATTGCAACTTCCTGGTCAACACCGGCGGCGCGACCGCTTCCGACCTCGAAGGGCTGGGCGAAGAGGTTCGGCGCCGCGTGTTCGAGGCGACCGGCGTCCGGCTCGATTGGGAGATCCGCCGCCTCGGCGTGCCCGCCCCCGGCGGCCCGCGCGAGGCCGGCGCATGAGCG
>DASWLB010000178.1:0-2395 GCA_036396315.1 Alphaproteobacteria bacterium | reverse complement strand
TCCCTTCTTGCGGTCCTCGGGCGATTGCGGGAACTGGTCGGCCAGCTTGACGAAGAAGTCGGTGTCGGTCTGGCTCGATGCGGCATGGAGCTCGAGCACGACGTTGCCGGTGACCTCGAGATCGTCCTCGAGCGGGTCGGTGGTGAAGGTCAGCACGCGCTTGATCGGATCGGGCCCGGTCGGGCCCATCGCGACCACGCCGCTGACCCATTGCAGGTCGGGATAGTCGTACGACGTCGCGCCCTCGCTCCGCGACGGCGCCTCGGTCGACAGCCCGCCGTCGTTGAGCGAGGTGAGGCTGCGCGACTTCTTTCGGCGGAAATAGAACGGCACGATGCGCGCGCGCTTGGGCGGCCATTCCTGTTCGTCGCGCCACTCGTAGGAGCCCTGCACCTGGATGCGCACCGGCGCGAGCCTGTCGTAGCCGTTCTTCACGCCCTTCAGGTAGTAGTCGTAGAACGGTAGCAGGAACTCCTCGTGGAACTCCTCGGTGTCGAAGGCGTGGTGCACCTCGTTCTGGGTGCGGTAGCCGGTGACGACGAGCCGCTTCGGCGACTGGGCGTATTCGTAACCGACGATGTTGCCGCGCAGATGCAGCGCCTTCTTCGCCCAGTGCCCGATCGACAGGACGGGGATATTGATCTGGTCGATGCGTTCGAAGGCGGAGCGCTCCTTCCACCACGCATCGTCGGTGTCGTGGAAGGTGAGCTCGCGGCCGATGTCGGTTTCCATCGCCTTGCCGCGGCGCTGGTCGGGCGGGCGGTGCAGCGCGTTGGCGCGCAGCCCGATGTACCACATGGTGCGGTACGAGCAGTAGATGCCGCCGTGAAAGCCGTGGCAGCGGTAAGGGTCGATCAGCGCGTCATACGGCGCGATGCAGGTCAGGTGCGGCGGCCGGTGCACCGCCATCAGCCACTGCGAGAAGCCGAAATAGGACTGGCCGATGCCGCCGACCTTGCCGTTCGACCACGGCTGCGCCGCGATCCATTCGATCATGTGGTAGTTGTCGGTCTGCTCGGTGTGCGACAGGAAGCCGTACTCGCCCTCCGACCGGCCGGAGCCGCGCACGTCGGCGTGGATATAGACGTAGCCGCGCTCGACATACCACCGGATCGGCCCGGTTTCCTTCCACGGGAACAGCGGGATCGCCGGCACATGGTGGTATTCGTACTGATAGGGCGAGGCGGCGTAGAGGGTCGGGAACTTGCCGTCGGCGTCGGGCCGGTAGACGCGGCACGCGATGCGCACGCCGTCCGGCATGGCGACATAGACGTCGCTCTCGACCTTGACGCGGTATTTGGCCGCGCTTGCCGCCCGCGCCGGCGCTGCGGCGCGGCGTCCCTTCTTCGCCATGACGTTGTCTCCCGGGCATTTATGTGAACGCGCGCGTGTTGTAGCGCGTCGCTCGGGTTCCGGGAAGCGCCCTTGCCCTTGCGGGCAAATCGCGCTAGTACCCGCGCGCCGCTTCCCGCCGCGAACGCGTCCCGCCCGCGATGAACATCCACGAATATCAGGCCAAGGCATTGCTCGCGAAATACGGCGTCGCGGTGCCGCGCGGCGGCGTCGCCTACACCGCCGAGGAAGCCGCGACCCGTGCCGAGGAGCTAGGCGGTCCGGTCTGGGTGGTGAAGGCGCAGATCCACGCCGGTGGGCGCGGCAAGGGCGGCGGCGTCAAGATCGCCCGATCGCTCGACGAGGTGCGCTCGCTCGCCCGATCGATGATCGGCATGAAGCTGGTCACGCACCAGACCGGGCCGGCCGGCCGCGAAGTGCGACGCGTCTATATCGAGGAAGGCTGCCAGATCGCGCGCGAGCTTTATCTCGGGATGCTCGTGGACCGCGCCACCGGGCGCGTCACCGCGATGGCGTCCGCCGAAGGCGGCGTCGAGATCGAGGAGGTCGCGGCCAAGAGCCCCGAGAAGATCCTCCGGGTCGCGATCGATCCGGCGACCGGCATGCAGCCGTTTCATGCCCGCAAGCTCGCCTTCGGGCTCGGGCTCAAGGGCGAGCAGGTCGGCTCGGCGACGCGCTTCATGCTCGGCATGTACCGCGCCTTCCTCGACCTCGACGCCTCGGTGGTGGAGATCAACCCGCTGGTCGTCACCGCCAAGAACGAGGTCGTCGCGCTCGACGCCAAGGTGACCTTCGACGACAACGCGCTCTACCGCCACGCCGAGGTGCGCGATTTGCGCGACGAGGGCGAGGAGGACCCGGCCGAGATCGAGGCGGCGAAGCACGACCTCAACTACGTCAAGCTCGACGGCAATATCGGCTGCATGGTGAACGGCGCCGGACTCGCCATGGCGACCATGGACATCATCAAGCTGCACGGCGGCGAGCCGGCCAACTTCCTCGACGTGGGCGGCGGCGCCTCGCGCGAGCGCGTGACGGCCGC
>DASWLB010000177.1:0-2084 GCA_036396315.1 Alphaproteobacteria bacterium | reverse complement strand
CGCTCATCGCCGAGTTCCGCAACCATCGCCTTGGCCAGGACATCGAGGGATCGCCCGCGATCCCGCCGGACGAGGCGCTGTTCTCGAACATCGTCCGAGGCGTCGCCGCGCGTCGCGAGGAGCTCGACCGCATGATCGCGGAGCTGTTGCCGCCCGACTGGCCGCTCGCCCGGATCGAGGTCATCCTGCGCTCGATCCTGCGCGCCGGCGCGTTCGAGCTCGCGGCGCATCTCTCGACGCCGGCGCGCGTCGTCATCACCGAATATGTCGAGGTCGGCCACGCCTTCTTTTCCGGCGCCGAGCCGCGGATGATCAACGGCGTGCTCGACCGGCTCGCGCGCAAGCTGAGGCCGGGCGAATTGGACGAGGCCCGTGGCGATCGGTAGGCACCTTCCCGACGAGTTCGCGCTGATCGCGCGCTACTTCGCGCCGCTCGCGCGCGACCCGGGCGCATTCGGGCTTGCCGACGACGTTGCGCTGATGCAACCGACGCCGGGGCACGTGCACGTTCTCAAGGTCGATACCATCGTCGAGGGCGTGCATTATCTCGCCGGCGATCCGCCCGATCTGGTTGCGAAGAAGCTTTTGCGGGTCAACCTGTCCGATCTCGCCGCCAAGGGCGCGCGGCCTAAGGGATACCTTCTCGCGCTGTCGCTCGCGCGCGATACGACGCCCGAATGGCTGGAAGGGTTCGCGCGCGGCCTCGCCGAGGACCAGGACGCGTTCGGCATCTCGCTCTTCGGCGGCGACACGACGTCAACGCCCGGCCCGACCAATCTGAGCCTCACCGCGATCGGCGAGGCGGAGGCCGGCCGGGTGCCGCACCGGTCCGGCGCGACGGCGGGCGAGGACGTCTATGTCAGCGGCACTCTGGGCGACGCGGCGCTCGGGCTGCGCGCGATCCGGGGCGAGCTTCCAGCTCTCGACGAGTCCGACCGCAAGTACCTTGCCGGACGCTATCGCTTGCCCGAGCCACGCATCGCGCTTGGGCAGGCGGTCGCAGCGATCGTCTCCGCATCGATCGACATTTCGGACGGTCTCGCGGCCGATTTGGGCCATATCTGCGACACTTCGGGCGTCGGCGCCGAGGTGGAGTTCGCGGCGCTGCCCCTGTCGCCGCCGGCGCGCGCCGCGCTCTCCCTTGACCCGAGCCTCGCCTCCGACATCGTGGCGGCGGGCGACGACTACGAGATCCTGTTCACCGCGCCGCCCGAGCGCGCCGCTGCGGTCGCGGCGGCGGCGCGCACCGCATCCGTCGCCGTGACGCGAATCGGGCGCATCGTCGCGGGGACCGGCGTCGCGATCCGCGACGCCACCGGGCGCGCCCTGTCGCTGGCTCATCCCGGCTACCGGCACTTCTAACTCAGCGCACCGCAAGCTCGGCCGCGAAGTTCGCCTTCTCGAAATCGGTGATCAGCGCCTCGATGCGGATGCGCCAGGCGCCGGCGACCGGCAGGTCGAGCGCCGGCAGCGCGTAGAGACCGGGCTCGACCGCGGCGAGCGTTCGCACCAGCGGCGCGATCCCGACGCCGCGATGGGACAGATGCGCCGTCACCTGCGTCGCCCGCAGCGGCCGACCGGCCGCATCGACGAGGTAGACGTTGAGCGCATTGCGCCCGGCGCGCGCCGGGGCGAGCTGGACGAGGGCGCCACGCCCCTGGGCACGAATCCAGACAGCAACCTCGGCCGGTGCCGCCGGCTGGGCGTGAAGCTGCGGTTGCGGCGGGGTCGCGCTCAGCACCGCGGTTACGCACAGGATCGTTGCCGCCACGGCCAGCTCGGCCCGGATCGACCAGGCCAGGCGGCGCCTCGCCGAGGCGGCTCCTGCCGCGAGCGCCGGCGTCAGCCGCCATTTGTTCCAGGATGCGAGTGCGAGCAGCAGCGCGACGGCGGCAAGCTTGACCAGCAGCGTCTGCCCGTAGTCGCGCGTGATGAGCGCCTCAGGCGTCTGCACCAGTGCCGCCGCCATCGACAGCCCTGCGACTCCGAGTATCGCGACCATCAGGACGGCAAGACGCGAAGAGCGGCGCACGATGTCCGCTGCCCCGTCGCCGGCCGTCCGCATTACCTCATGGAGCGGCCAG
>DASWLB010000176.1:0-1505 GCA_036396315.1 Alphaproteobacteria bacterium | reverse complement strand
TCGAAATTCGAATCGGCCGGTCGCGCGCGTTGTCGTCGCGGCGCGCATGGATTTGGGCGAAGCGTGCGGTTTTGTCAACCCTCTCTGCGGCGAAGCGGCGCAGCGCATGCCCGCCTTACTCCTTCGGCTCGCGCAGGAACGTCGAGTGCGGCTCGGTGAGGAACGCGGTCTCTTCCGCCGTGCTCGCCCGCCCGAGGATGGCGTTGCGGTGCGGGAACCGGCCGAACCGCTCGACGATGCGCATGTGGCGCTCGGCGAAGCCGAGCCAGTCCGCGCCGCGCGGATGGGCGGCGAGTCCGCGCACCAGCGCGACGCCGCGGCGCTGGTCGTCGAGGTTCTCGCTGTGCTCGAACGGCAGATAGACGAAGGTGCGCTCGATCGCGCGCAGCGACGCATCGAAGCCCCGGGCGACGGCGTGGCGTGCGACCGCGATCGCCTTCGCGTCGGTCGCGTAGGAGCGCGGATGGAAGCGGTACATGTTGCGCGGAAACTGGTCGAGCGCGAGGACGAGCGCGAGGCAGGTCCGCGCCGAAGCCATCCAGCCGTCGAGTGCGCCCGCGGCAGCGGCCCCGTGCGTCGTTTCGAACCGGCGCCGGATGTCCTCGTCGAACGCGCGGCGCGGCTCGAACCACACCTTGCGCCCGGTGTCGAACTCGGGCTCGCCCGGCCGGGCGAACCAGAACTCGAGGATCTCCTCGGCATGGGCGGCCGGAAACGGCGCGGGGCTCATTCCGGGGATCGGCTCACGTGGCGCCGCCGTCAGCCGCGGCGTGCCGGGGGTTCGGGAATCGCGACCGAGTCGGGATCGAGGATCTCGTCGGTCCCGGTCCTGCGCCGCGTCCCGGCGGGGTCGACGATGCGGTCGAGATCGAGGATGTCATCCTCGTCGACTTCGGCGGTCGCGGCCGCGAGCGCGTGCGGCAGCGCGTTGTCGAGCGTCAGGATGTCGTCGTCGTCCGCCGCAGGATCGTCGTGCGCCTCGGGGCCGAGCGCGCCGTCGCCGTCCTCGGCGAGCGCGTCGAGATCGTAGAGCGTCGGCGTCTCGTCGTTGGCCGCGGCAAGCGCCGGGGCCGCGAACGAGGAATCCTCGAGCGGCGCCGCGGCGACGGGCGGATGCGCCTCGGGCGTCGCGTCGAGATCGGCCACGGCGGCGAACAGCTGGGCGGCGGATTCCGCCTCGGTGCGTTCGGGCGGATTCTCCGTCTCCGCCGCTTCCGGCAGCGTGACGGCTGGCGCCGGAACCTCGGCGCGACCAAGCTCCGGATCGCGCGGCACCATCGCGGCCGGCGTTCCCGGGGCGGCAGTTGCCGACGGTGCGGGCGCGGCCCGGGCCTTCAGCTCGCGCACGCGGGGCGCGATGTCCTTCCAGATGGTCTCGCGGGCGACCGCGATGTCGTACTGCGCCTGCAGCCGCATCCACAGTTCCGGCGTCGTGCCGAAATACTTGGCGAGGCGCAGCGCGGTGTCCGCCGTGATCGCCCGCGTGCCGGCGACGATGGCGCTGA
>DASWLB010000175.1:0-1523 GCA_036396315.1 Alphaproteobacteria bacterium | reverse complement strand
CTCGGAACCGATCAATGGGCATGATGTTCGTGTCCGTGCCCGTGCGAATGCGAGGCGTAGGCGCCGCCCTCTGGCTGGAACGGCGCTTCGATGTCGCGCACCGTGCCGCCGAGCCCGCGCACCATCGCCTCGATGACGTGGTCGGGACGGATGCGGAGCGCGCCCGCGCGAAGCTCCGTCGGCAGATGGCGGTTGCCGAGATGCCAGGCGATGCGGGCGAGCGCATCCGCGTCGGCCGCCGCGATCTCGACCAGGCGCTCGGGCGCCGCGCGCACGCCGAGCCAGGACCCGTCCTCGCAGCGGAGCCCGTCGCCGTCGCCCATCGCGACCGCGCGCGCGAGGTCGAGCAGCACCGGCTCGCCGTCGTCGGTCGCAAGCCGGATGCGGCGGCGGTGGCGCGCATCGAAGTCGAGCGTGAGCGTCCCCGAGGCGCGGCCCGGCCAGGTGCCGGTGGCGAAATGCTCGATGGCGCGGCGCATCCCCCTCTCCCTCAATACAGGAAATAGCGCTGGGCCATGGCGAGCACCTTGGCCGGCTCGCAGGTGAGCAGCCGCCCGTCCGCCCGCACCTCGTAGGTTTCGGGATCGACCGCGATCCGCGGCGTGAGATCGTTGAGCATCATCGACCGCTTGCCGATGCCGGCGCGCGTGTTGCCGACCGCGACCACGGGGCGCGCGAGCCCGAGCTTGCCGGCGATGTCGGCCTCGGCGGCGGCGCGGCTCACGAACGTCACCGCGCTCGCCGTCCGCGCGCGGCCGAACGCGCCGAACATCGGGCGCATGTATTCGGGCTGCGGCGTCGGGATCGAGGCGTTGGGATCGCCCATCATCGCCGCCGCGATCGTGCCCGCCTTCAAGACGAGCGCCGGCTTCACCCCGAAGAAGGCGGGCGACCACAGGACGAGATCGGCGAGCTTGCCGGGCTCGACCGAGCCGACATGCGCGGCGATGCCCTGGGCGATCGCCGGGTTGATCGTGTACTTGGCGACGTAGCGACGCGCCCGCAGATTGTCGTTCTCGCCGGTCTCCTCGGGCAGCCGGCCGAACTGGCGCTTCATCTTGTCGGCGGTCTGCCAGGTGCGGATGATCACCTCGCCGACCCGCCCCATCGCCTGGCTGTCGGAGGCGATGATCGAGAACGCGCCCATGTCGTGCAGCATGTCCTCGGCGGCGATGGTCTCCTTGCGGATGCGGCTTTCGGCGAAGGCGACGTCCTCCGGGATGCGCGAATCCAGGTGATGGCACACCATCAGCATGTCGAGATGCTCGTCCACCGTGTTCACGGTGTAGGGCCGCGTCGGGTTGGTCGAGGATGGGATCACGTTCGCCTCGCCGCACACCTTGATGATGTCGGGCGCGTGCCCGCCGCCCGCGCCCTCGGTGTGGAAGGCGTGGATGGTGCGGCCCTTGAACGCGCGGATGGTGTTCTCGACGAAGCCCGACTCGTTCAACGTGTCGGTGTGGATCAGCACCTGCACGTCCATCTCGTCGGCGACGGCGAGGCAGCAATCGATGGCGGCGGGC
>DASWLB010000174.1:0-3066 GCA_036396315.1 Alphaproteobacteria bacterium | reverse complement strand
AACGCGGAGCTGACCAGGTTCCTCGCCGCCGCGACGACGCGCGCGTTCGAGGAGGACACGGCGATGCTCGAGGCCGAGCAGCGCATCATCGATCTCGACCCGGCGCACCCGCAGGTCGACGTGACGGGCGATGCCGGCGGGATCGAGGCGCGCCGCATCGTCGGCCGGCTGCTCGCCGCCGATGGCGCGGCCCGGGCCGCCGCCGAGTAGCCGCAGGCGAAGCGCGTTCGCAACGAAAGGACCGAGCGATGTTCCTGAGGAATATCTGGTACTGCGCCGCCGAGTCGAAGGAGTTGGGTGCGACGCCGTTGGGCCGCGTCTTCCTCAACGAGCCGGTCGTGATGTACCGCACCGAGGACGGCACGCCGGTCGCGCTCGAGGATCGCTGCTGCCACCGCCGCGCGCCCCTGTCCAAGGGCAAGGTCGAGGGCGACCGGCTGCGCTGCGGCTATCACGGGTTCCTCTACGACGCGACCGGCGCCTGCGTCTGGGTGCCGGGCCAGGCCAAGGTGCCGCCCGAGGCGCGCGTCAAGGCCTATCCGCTGTGCGAGCGCCACGGCTACATCTGGATCTGGATGGGCGAGGCAAGGCGCGCCGACGAATCGACCGTGCCGGACTTCCATTGGAACGACGATCCGGCGTTCGCCTCGACCGGCGAGCGGCTGGGCGTCGCCGCCAACTACCTGCTGCTGGTCGACAACCTCATGGACCTGTCGCACGTCGCCTTCCTGCACATCAAGACGATCGGCAGCGCCGAGGACACCAATCCCGACCTCACCTGGGAGCGCGGCCCCGACTGGGTGCGCGGCACGCGCGCCGCCCCGGGCTTGTCGCCGTCGGCCCGCATGAGGGGCGAAGGCATCGATTTCAACATCGATCAGGTCAAGATCATGACCTACACCCCGCCGGCCAACGTGGTGATCGACATCCGGACGACCGAGGCCGGGCGCAAGCCGGGCGCGAGCCCGAGGCTCGACACCCAGCTCGTCATCCTGGACGCGATGACGCCGGAAACCGAGACGAGCTGCCACTATTTCTGGGCGAGCTGCCGCGACTACAAGATCGACGACACGCAGCTCACCGAATTCATGCACCGCCAGACCGTCACCGCGTTCAACGAAGACAAGGACATGCTCGAGGGCGAGCAGCGCATCGTCAACCTCAAACCCGCGGCGCCGCAGGTGGACGTGATGGGCGATGCCGGCGGGCTGCAGTCCCGCCGGATCCTCGAGCGCCTGATCGCCGAGGAGAACGGGCGCCGCGCCGTGGCCGCCGAATAGGGAGGCCCGTCATGTTCCTGCGCAACCGGTGGTACTGCGCGGCGCTCGCTCACGAGATCGGCCGCGCGCCCCTGGGCCGCGTCTTCCTCAACGAGCCCGTGGTCATGTACCGCCAGGAGGACGGCACGCTGGTCGCCCTCGAGGACCGCTGCTGCCACCGCCGCGCGCCCCTGTCCAAGGGCAAGGTCGAGGGCGACAATTTGCGCTGCGGCTATCACGGGTTCCTGTACGATTCGACGGGTTCCGTCTTGTGGGTTCCGGGCCAGGACCGGGCGCCGCCCGGCGCGCGCGTCCGCGCCTATCCGCTGGTCGAGAAGCACGGCTGGGTATGGATATGGATGGGCGATCCCGCCCTCGCCGACCCGGCGCGGGCGCCCGCCTTCCATTGGTACGATCATCCGGGCTGGGCCTGCTCCGGCGGCCACCTGCCGATCGAAGCGAGCTATCAACTGCTCGTCGACAATCTGCTCGACCTCTCGCACCTGCCCTTCCTGCATCCTTCGAGCGTCGGCAGCGCCGGCGACACGGACCCCGAGCTACACTGGGAGCGCGGCCCGGAGATCCTGCGCGGCGTCCGACTGTCCAAGAACCTGCCGCCCTCGCCGCGCTTCCGAAGCGAAGGCATCGATTTCAATACCGACCGCGTCCAGGTGATGACCTACACGCCGCCCGCCAGCATCTCGATCGAAATCACGCTGACCGAAACTGGCAAGAAGCCGGGCGACCCGACGGGGCGGATGGAGCGCCATCTCGTCATCCTCAACTCGATGACGCCCGAGACCGAGACGACCTGTCATTACCTGTGGGGCAACGGTCGGGATTTCATGATCGAGGATGCCAAGCTCACCCAAGCCACCCACCAGATGATCCTCGCCACCTTCCACGAGGACAAGGGCATGATCGAGGGCCAGCAGCGCATCATCGACCTCGATCCGGCGGCGCCGCAGATGGACGTGATGGGCGATGCCGGCGGGCTGCAGGCGCGGCGCCTCCTCGAGCGGCTGATCGCCGAGGAGCAGGGACGCCGCGCCGCCGCGGCGGAGTAAGGGGTGCCTCATCCTTCGAGACGCGATGCTCCGCATCGCTCCTCAGGATGAGGAGATTCCTTTTTCTTCCTCATCCTGAGGAGCGTCCGAAGGACGCGTCTCGAAGGATGAGGCCCGCCCAGCGTGATATATAATCCCGTCATGGCCACCGAGATGCCGCACATCCTGGTCGTCGACGACGATACGCGGCTGCGCGAGCTTCTGTCGCGCTATCTCGGCGAGAACGGCTTCCGCGTCACGGTGGCGCGCGACGCCGCGGATGCGCGCGCCAAGCTCGCCGGGTTCGCGTTCGACGCCCTCGTGCTCGACGTGATGATGCCCGGCGAAAGCGGCTTCGACCTGACGCGCTGGCTGCGAACCGAATCCGAGGTCCCGGTGCTCCTGCTCACCGCGATGGGCGAGACGGAGAACCGCATCGACGGGCTCGAGCGCGGCGCCGACGACTACCTCGTGAAGCCGTTCGAGCCGCGCGAGCTGGTGCTCCGCCTCGAAGCCGTCCTGCGCCGCGCCCGCGTCGCGCCCGAACTCGGAACCGTCGCGCTCGGCGCGCTCTCGTTCGACCTCGCGCGCGAGCAGTTGACGCGCGAGGGGCGCATCGTCCGGCTCACCGCCGTGGAGGGCAGCCTGCTCAAGGTGCTGGCGCAGAACCCGGGCCGCACGCTGTCGCGCGGCGAGCTGATCCGCCGCAGCCGCATCGACGGCAACCACCGCACGGTGGACGTGCAGATCACGCGGCTCCG
>DASWLB010000173.1:0-5114 GCA_036396315.1 Alphaproteobacteria bacterium | reverse complement strand
TTCGGCATGAAGATCACGGGCAGGAGCGACGACGGCGACGTCTGGATCACCGACGGCTACATGGACATCGCGCTCATCCTGGCCCGCACCGAGCAGATGAAGAAGCGCCGCGGCATCAACCATTGGGGCTTCACGCTCGAGCCCGAGGAAAAGGCCGCGGTCTATCGGAAGCTCGAGAAGTACGGGGTGAAGCCGTTCGATCCGCGGGTGGACCGGCCGGAGGCCGATCGCCCCTACGTCGAGGACGCGGCGAAGGACCCGGACGGCAACCGGTTCGACCTCACGACCGCGATGCGGACGCTCCGCACCCAGAAGGCGATCGACGAGCGCAATAGCGCGGCCGCCGGCGTGTCCTCGGCCCGGATCAAGCATCTCGCGCTGTTCACCGAGAACCCGAAGCGCCTGTCCGACTTCTATTGCGACGTGTTCGGCATGAAGCTGACCGGCGTCACCGGGCGCGGCGCGTACTGGATCACCGACGGGTACGTGGACTACGCGCTTCTGTGGAAGCGCACCGAGAAGACGCCCCAGGGCATCAACCATTTCGGCTTCACCTTGCAGACCGACCACAAGCCCGCCGTATATGCGAAGCTCGGCGCGCTTGGCGTCGACGACGTCCAGCCGGGCCAGGACCGGCCCTATGTCGAGGACGCGGCGAAGGACGTCGAAGGCAACCGCTTCGACATGTCCAGCGCGATGCGCGAGATCGACGAGGAGATGGCGCGGCCGCGCACCGAGACCGAGCTGCGCCGGATCGAGGCCGAGACGGTGTAGCGCCGGCAGTCCGCGCGGTCGCGCGGGCGTTTCGGCGGACTGCTCGCCGTCAGTACTTCTTGTACGGCAGGAACTTGCCGTTGAGCGTGACGACCACGCGGTCGCCCGCGGGGTCGGGCTTGCGCGCCATGCTCGTATAGTCTTGCCGCCACGACCGGTCCCGCCATGCCGAGCTTCGTCCTCGCCGTCTTCGCGCTGTGCTACGTCGGCATGGCGCTCGGCCGATTGCCCGGCTTCAAGGTCGACCGCACCGGGATCGCCATGATCGCCGCCGTCGTGCTGGTCGCCGCCGGCGCCGAGCCGGTCGAGCGGCTCGCCGACGCCGTCCATTTCCCGACGCTTCTCCTCCTCGGCGGGCTGATGATCGTCTCGGCCCGCTTCGGCGCCGCCGGCATCTACGAGGCGGCCTCCGCCTGGATCGCGCGCCAGGCGGGCCGGCCCATCCGCCTTCTCGCGTTCACCGTGGCGATCGGCGGGGCGATGTCGGCGTTCCTGGTCAACGACATCGTCGTGTTCGCCATGACGCCCTTGCTGTGCGCCGGCATCGCGCGGCGCGGGCTCGATCCGCGCCCGTTCCTGTTCGGGCTCGCTGCGGCGAGCAACGCCGGATCGGCCGCGACCCTGATCGGCAACCCGCAGAACATCCTGATCGGCCAGGCCGGCGGGCTCGACTTCTGGGCCTACCTGGCGGTCGCGGCGCCGCCCGCCGTTCTGGCGTTGACCGTGAGCTTTGGCGCGGTTGCGCTTGTGTGGCGCGAGGCGCTGGCGCGACAACCGGCCGCGGCGCCGGTCGAGCGCGCGCCGGTCGACCGCGGTCAGGCGACGCTCTGCGGCATCGCGCTCGTCGGGCTGCTCGCCCTGTTCGCGACGCCGATGCCGCGCGAGATCGCGGCGCTTCTCGTCGCCGCCGTGCTGGTGGTGAGCCGGACGCTGTCCTCGCGCATGTTCTTCGAGGAGATCGATTGGCCGCTCCTCATCCTGTTCGCGGCCCTGTTCGTCGTGAACGATGCGCTGGCCGCGACCGGCCTCGCCGACCGGGCGGTCGCCTGGCTCGCGGCGGAAGGCGTCCTGCCCGACCGCGCGGCGATGCTGGCGCCCGTCGCCCTCGTCCTCTCGAACACGATCGGCAACGTGCCCGCGGTCGTGATGATCCTAAAGCTGTGGCCCGGCATCGCCGAAGGCACCTTGGTCGGGCTCGCGATCCTGTCCACTCTCGCCGGCAACCTGTTTCTGGTCGGCAGCCTCGCCAATTTGATCGTCGCCGAGCGCGCGGCATCCGCGGGTGTGCGGCTCAGCTTCCGCGACCACGCCAAGGCGGGCGTGCCGCTCACCCTGGTCTCGATGGCCGCCGCCGTCGCCTGGCTGGTCGCCGCCGGGCAGATGCGGCTGTGAGGGTCGGGCGATGCTGAGCTACCGCCACGGGTTCCATGCCGGGTTCTGGGCCGACGTGCACAAGCACACGGCGCTGGCGCTGCTCCTCGCCCATCTCAAGCGGAAGGACAAGCCGTTCACCGTGATCGATCCGTTCGCGGGCGATGCGGTCTACGACCTCGCTTCGCCCGAGGCGTTGAAGACCGGCGAGTTCCGCGACGGCATTTCGCGACTCTGGCGGCGCAGCGACGCACCGGACGGCGTCGCCTGGTATCTCGCGCAAGTTCGCGCGCTCAACGCGAAGCCGCGCCTCGCGACGTACCCCGGCTCGCCCGAGCTTGCGCGCGCGGCGCTGCGCCGCGCCGACCGGCTGATCGCGGGCGAGCTGCACCCGACGGCGTACGCCGCTCTCAAGCGCTGGGCCAAGGGCGATGCGCGCATCGCCGTCCATCGCCGCGACGGGTTCGAGCTCTTGGGCGCCGTCGTGCCGCCGCCGGTGCCGCGCGGGCTCGTCCTGATCGACCCGAGCTACGAGGTGAAGGCCGAATACGACACGCTGGCGCCCGCGCTGGCGACGGCGCTCGGCAAATGGCCGCACGGCATCTATGCCGTGTGGTACCCGATCCTGCCCGAGGGCCGCCACCGCGCGCTCCTCGCCGCGCTCGCGCGCCTGCCGGCGGACGGGATGCTCGTCTCCGAGCTGGCGCCGCCGGCGCCGCCCGCCGCGGGGCTGCAGGGCTCCGGCCTCGCGATCGTCAACCCGCCCTGGCGCTTCGCGGCGGCGATGGACGAGGCCGGTCGCTGGATCGCCGCCGCGCTGTGGGCGCCGCGCGCCGGCCGCCACGCGATGCGTCCGCTCGCGCCCGCCCGGGCGGAGGAGGCTTAAAGAAGATTTAATCCGGCGGACGGCACACTGTCGCAGGGCGGCGATCCGCCCGCCCTGTCGTAGTCGAGTTCATCGATCATGGCGCTGCGGCAATCATCCCTTGCAGGTGACGGCGCCGGGCGGCCCGGCGTCGCGGCGCGCGCCGAAGGCAACCGTCGCATCCTCGACCTGGCGCCGGTGCGCGACCGGCTGGGCGAGCACTGGCCGCGCTATTCCGAGGCGGTGCGGCTGATCGCAGAAAAGGTCATCCGCAAGGAGATCGGCGCGGCCGACCGCTACGAACGCTCGGGCGACAGCTTCGTGATCGCGTTCGGGGACTCGGGCGGGCTTCGCGTCGAGCGCAGCTTCGCCAAGATCCAGCGCACCCTCGAGGAGATGCTGTACGGCAGCGGGATCGACGCCGATTCCGAGCGGGCGCGGCCGGCCGCGCGCGGGACCGCCGCGCGCGGTGCGCCGCGCAAGGGCCTGTTCCGCCGCATGATCGAGGGCATCGCGCGGCCGTTCAGGTCGATCCGCCTGTTCGGCGGCGCGCGCAGGCCGGCCGCACCGGCGCCGGTCGCCGATGCGGTCGCCGAAGATCGCGGCGTCGCGGTCTCCGAAGCTTCCGCCGCGGCGGCCGCGCCGCCCGGCCCCGCCGCCGTCGCCGCACGGCGTGTCGCTGCGGCGGCGGCGCCTTCGGGAGCCGACGGTTCGCCGCAAGCGGTCGCGGCAGGACCGGTCGCGGCCGCCGATTCCCCGCATTCGCCCTCCGGCCCGGCGCGGTCGCAGGGCCGGGACGGGGCGCACGCCGCGTCGCACCGCGCAGCGCACGGCGGCGGCATGATGGCGCGCCTCGCCGCCAAGAACGACGCCGAGATCCGCAAGCTCGAGGGCGCGATCCTCGCCGCGGCGCTGCGCACGGCGCGCGAGCACGCAAGCCTGCCGGCGAACGTCGAGGCGGCGCTCACCAAGGTGCGCTTCGCCTACCGGCCCATCTGGGTGGTCAATGGCCGGCTCGTCGGGGTGTACCGCTGCACGCCGGTCGCCTTTGAGGACGGCACGTTCGTCGAGGGCGACGCGATCCTGCCCAACGCGACCTCGCGCGAGCAGCGCGTCATGCTCGACCAGCTCACCTTGGCCAACGTGATCCTCGACATCGAAGCGCTGGTCCGCCAGAAGCGCGACGTGCTGATCGTCATCCCGCTCCATTTCGGCAGCTTCGTCGAGGAATGGTCGGACAAGGTGCTGGTCAATCTGTGCCAGCACATCCCGGAAGCGGGACGCCCGCGCATCGTCATCGAGATCCTCGATGCGGCCGAGGGAAGGTCGGACCCCCGCCTGCAAAGCGCGATGCGCACCATGAAACCGTTCGCCGGGCGCTTCTCGGCCGACCTCGCGGTGACCAACCGCGACTTCCGCTTCTGGCGCGAGGCGGGCTTCACGGCCAGCGGCGTCAACGCCGCCGAGAATGCGCGGCCCGAGGACGAGCTGATCGCCGAGCTCGACCAGTTCCAGCTCTTCGCCAAGCGCGAAGGGCTGCGCACCTTCGTGACCGGCCTCAAGACCCGCAGCCTGATTCTCGCCGCCGCCACGATGGGGTTCGACTTCGTGCACGGCGATCCGATCGCGCCGCTCGCGGCGGGTGGGGGGTTCGACCGGGTCGAGTTCGATTTCGGCAACCTCTATGCCGAGGATTTGCTCGGCACCTGAGAGCCACGGCGGTCACGCGCGCGTGCGCCGGCATTAACAGGCCGTTTACGCTGCGTGTGCTTCCATGGCCGGTGGCGGGGCCCCTGGGCGCCCGCCCCGCGCATCCCGGCTCCGCAATGAGGCACCGCGCAATGGCCGAGCAGTCGAACTCCGGTTCGGGGTCGTCCGACCCCGCCCGATTCTTCTCCGACGCGGCCGCGCGCATCTCGGCCGCGTTCGGCGCGCCGCGCGCCTCCGACGCGCTGCCGCCCGATCCCGCCCTCCTCGTCGCGCTGTTCGACAGCCTGCCGGAGGGCGTCATCGCCTGCGACCCGGACGGGCGGCTGATCTTCTCCAACGTTGCGGCGGAGCGGTTCCTCGACCCTGCGGCGCGGCCGGGCGACATGGAGTGGTG
>DASWLB010000172.1:0-12320 GCA_036396315.1 Alphaproteobacteria bacterium | reverse complement strand
GTTGAACGTCACCATCTTCGCAATGGCGCGCAAATTCGTCATCGGCCGGCCGGCGAACGCCTCTTGGCCGTTGAGCGCTGCGGCTGCGTTGCTCGCGTCCGTCAGCATGATCTGGGCCTCGTTGGCATTGACGGCGGCGATCTGCGCCTCCGGCCCGCGCATCGGCGTGACGACGATCTTGAGATCGGTCTTGTCGAGGAAGACCTTGGCCATCACGGTGGATTGGAAATTGATCAGGCTGCCCTGCGGCAGGGCGGAGAACGTCACGGTCTGCGCGGACGCGGCGTCCGCGGCGAGCGCCGCCGCGGCGGCGAGAGCGAAGCAGCGTGTCAATCGGATCATCGGACGAACCTCCCTGATCGAATCCGGTTTAATTTGGTTTTTTCTTGTCCGGGCGACTATAGGCTGCCCCCGTTCGGCTTGGCAACGACGGGGCGGTTTCGGGCACGGTCCCAATTGGGCCGCTCCTCGTGGTGCTTAGCGTCCAGCCGTCGTGGCGCGATTGCCCAACGGGCCGGGAATTCAAGTTATTGAGCTGCCGCTTGGGCAGCGAGGGCTCGCCTTTGGGCACCGACCTCGTGTAGGTTGCCGCCATGCCGAAGCGCCCCCTCACAATAATGCTTGCCGGCCCGCGCGGCTTCTGCGCCGGGGTCGAGCGGGCGATCGAGATCGTCGAGTGCGCGCTCGAGAAGTTCGGTCCGCCCGTCTATGTGCGCCACGAGATCGTGCACAACCGCACGGTCGTCGAGGCGCTCGAGGAGAAGGGCGCGGTGTTCGTCGAGGAACTTGGCGAGGTGCCGCCGGACATGCCGGTAGTGTTCTCGGCGCACGGCGTGCCCAAGTCCGTGCCGCAGGAGGCCGAGCGGCGCAACCTGTTCTACGTCGACGCCACCTGCCCGCTCGTCACCAAGGTGCATGTCGAGGCGGAGCGCCACTTCAGCGAGAACCGCCAGCTCATCCTGATCGGCCATGCCGGCCACCCCGAGGTCGTCGGCACGATGGGCCAGCTGCCGGAAGGGGCGATTCTCCTGGTCGAGAACACCCAACAGGCCGAGAAAGTCGAGGTCAGGGACCCGACGAACCTCGCCTACGTCACGCAGACGACGCTGTCGGTGGACGATTGCCACGACATCGTGGCGGTGCTGACGCGGCGTTTCCCCAGGATCAAGGTGCCGCGCAAGGAAGACATCTGCTACGCCACCACCAATCGGCAGGCGGCGGTGAAGGAGGTGGCGCGCTCGTGCGACGCCTTGATCGTGTTGGGCGCTCCCAACTCGTCGAATTCCAACCGGTTGCGCGAGGTGGCGCTTGCCGCCGGATGCGCCAAGGCGATCCTGATCCAGCGCGCCGCCGAGCTCGATTTGGGCTGGCTCGAGGGCGTCGACCGGCTCGGCGTCACGGCCGGCGCGTCGGCCCCGGAGCTTCTGGTGCAGCAGCTCATCGAAGCCTGCCGCGAACGGTTCGACCTCAGGATCGAACAGGTCGAGGTAACGCGCGAGAACGTGCGATTCAGCCTGCCTCGCGTCCTGAGCGCCTGAGGATATCCGCCCCGCAACGAACGCGCGCCCGCTACCCGATGGCCGTCTATACCGAGGTTTCGGGCGAGGAACTCGAGGAGTTCGTGGCCCAGTACGAGATCGGCCGGGTGGCCTCGTTCAAGGGCATCGCCGAGGGCGTCGAGAACTCGAATTTCCTGCTCCAGACCGACCGCGGGGTCTACATCCTCACCCTGTACGAGAAGCGCGTCGCGCCCGAAGACCTCCCCTATTTCCTTGCGCTCATGGACCACCTCGCGGCCCAGGGCTTCGCCTGCCCGACGCCGATCCACGCGCGAGACGGGCAGGCGCTGCGCGAATTGTGCGGAAGGCCGGCGGCGATCGTGAGCTTCCTGTCCGGCGTCTGCGCGAAACGGATCGCGCCGCGCCACTGCGCCGCGCTCGGCCGCGCCATGGCGACCATGCACATCGCGGCGCAGTCGTTCCGGCCGGTGCGCCGCAACGACCTGTCGGTCGCGGGCTGGCAATCGCTGTTCGCCGCGACGAAGGTCCGCGCCGACGAAGTGCAGCCGGGCCTCGCCGAAGAAGTCGGGCGCGAGCTCGACGCGCTTGCCGGCGCCTGGCCCACCGGGCTCGAGAATGGGGTCATCCACGCCGACCTCTTCCCCGACAACGTGTTCTTCCTGGGCGAGGAGCTGTCGGGCATCATCGATTTCTACTTCGCCTGCAACGACGCGCTCGCCTACGACATCGCGATCTGCCTGAACGCCTGGTGCTTCGAGCCCGACCTTTCGTTCAACGTCACCAAGGCGCGCCAGCTGCTCACCGGCTACGCCGAGGTGCGGCCGCTCGACAAGGCCGAGATCGGGGCAATGCCGCTGCTGGCGCGCGGAGCGGCAATGCGGTTCCTGCTGACCAGGCTCTATGACTGGCTCAACCACCCGGAAGGGGCCTACGTGAGCCCGAAGGACCCGCTCGAATATCTGCGCCGGTTGCGATTCCACCGCAGCGTCCGCGGCCCGCGCGCCTATGGGTTCGCATGACCGACGAGGTCGTCGAGATCTACACCGACGGCGCCTGCTCGGGGAATCCCGGGCCCGGCGGATGGGGCGCGGTCTTGCGCTACCGCGGCACCGAGCGCGAATTGTGCGGCGGCGAGACGATGACCACCAACAACCGCATGGAACTGACCGCGGCGATCATGGCGATCGAGGCGCTCACGCGCGCGGTCAAGGCGCGGATCCACACCGACTCGACCTACCTCAAGCAGGGGATCACCGAATGGCTGCCGGTGTGGAAGCGCAACGGCTGGCGCACGTCCGACCGGAAGCCGGTCAAGAACGTCGATCTCTGGCGGCGCCTCGAATCCGCGCTCGCCGCCCACCAGGTCGAGTGGCGCTGGGTGCGCGGCCATGCCGGCCATCCCGAGAACGAGCGTGCCGATGCGCTCGCCCGCCGCGGCCTCAAGGAGGCGAAGCGAGCCGACCGGTAAGGCGCGGCAGGGGCGGGTCTCAGACCCGCCCCTACGGATGGCCCGCGGTCAGAGCTGCTTCAGGATGGTGTCGGCGCCGCTCACCTCGAAGGCGCCGCCTTCCTCGATGTTCAGGCTCTTCACGACGCCGTTGTCGACGATCATCGAGTAGCGGCGCGAGCGCTTGCCGAGGCCGCGCTCGCTCAGGTCGAGCACGGTGCCGAGCGCGTCGGCGAACTTGGCGGAGCCGTCGGCGAGCATGAGCACCTTGTCGCCGACCTTTTGATCCTTGCCCCAGGCGCCCATCACAAACGGATCGTTGACCGCGACGCAGGCGATGGTGGAAACGCCCTTTGCCTTGATCTTGTCCGCGTTCTCGACGAACCCGGGCAGATGCTTCGCCGAACAGGTGGGCGTGAACGCGCCCGGCACGGCGAACATCACCACCTTCTTGCCCTTGAAGAGGTCGTCGGTCGAGATCGGCTTCGGCCCTTCCGCCGTCATGGTGGCAAGCGTCGCCGACGGAATCGTGTCACCTACTTTGATGGTCATATCGTCCCCCTGCGGATGATACCCGGCGCGGAATCTCGCTCCCGCGATTGACAGGAAGTTAGGATGATCCCCGGGCAAAGTCACCCCCCGGCGAGCGCGCCGGGCCGGCCTTACCGCGTCGCGATCGGGGTTGCCGAGCGGGCCTTAGCGACCGCCTCGGTGACGGCGGAGGCGGTGAGGAGCTCGGGCAGGGCGATGCCCCGGGGCGCGCCCGGGCCGTACACGGCGGTGAACGGGATGCCGTAGCGCCCAAATCCCGCGAGGTAGCCGGCGATGACGGGATCGGGCCGCGTCCAGTCGGCCAGCATCGCGGTGACGCCCGGCTCGGCGAGGAGCGAGCGCACCGGCTCGCGGTCGAGGACCGCGGCCTTGTTCACCCGGCAGGTGATACACCAGTCGGCGGTGACGTCGACGACGACGACGCGACCGAGACGGACTTCGTCGCCGATCGCCACCGCGCTGAAGGGGCGCCACGGCCCGGCTTCGGCCGCGACGCGCACCGTCAAATCCGAACCTGTCGATTCCATCCGCGCCGGCGCGCCGATCGACAGCGCTGCGAGCGCGCCGACCACCCCCCAGGCGACGCGCCGCGGCCAGCCGGTCTCGCGGCGCGTGAAGGCGAGCGCGCCGAGCGCCGCGGCGGCAAGGACCGCGACGGTCACCGCCGCATCGCGGCCCGCCTGCGACCACAGCACGACGGCAAGCCACGCCGCGGTGCCGATCAGCGCGACGCCGAGCACGCGGCGCAAGGTCACCATCCAGTGGCCCGGCCGCGGCAGGCGGGTGGCGAGGCCCGGCCAGAGCGCGACGGCAAGGTACGGGACGGCAAGGCCGATCCCGAGCGCGAAGAACACGGCGTAGATGTCGAGCGGTCCGCGGGCGAGCGCGAACCCAACCGCGGTGCCGAGGAACGGGGCCGAGCACGGCGTCGCCAACAGCGTCGCCAGCGCGCCCGTGACGAAGCTGCCGCCGAGCCCCGGGCCCCTGCCCGCCCCCGCGGCCGCCTGCGTCACCGCGCCGGGCAGGCCGATCGCGAACAGGCCCCATAGATTGCCGGCGAACAGGGCGAGCACGACGATCATGGCGGCGAGGAACACAGGCTGCTGAAACTGGATGCCCCAGCCCGCGGCGAGCCCCGCTTCCTTGAGCCCGACCGCGACCGTCCCCAGCACCAGGAACGCGGCGACGATGCCGGCTGACGAGGCGGCGAAGCCCGCGCGCACGCGCCCGCGATCGCCGCCACCGTGGCCGACGACCGCGAGCAGCTTGATCGACAGCACCGGCAGGACGCAAGGCATGAGGTTCAGCACGAGGCCGCCCAAGAGCGCGAGCAGCAGCGCGGCGGCGAGCCCGCCCGAATCTCCGACGGGCGGCGCGGGTGGCGGCGCAGCGACGGCAGGCGTCACGCGGGCCTCGACGGCGCGCGCTCCGTCGACGACCGTCAGGGTCAGCGCCGCCCCTTCGATTCCCGCGGCGCGCCGATGCAGCCGCGTGACGGTGACGCGCATCAGCGCGCGCGCGCGGTCGTCGGCGACGGACGCGGACGGCTTGGAATACGAATAGCCTTCGGGCCCCTCGACGAACAGGTCGGGCGCAACGAGCGCCCGATCGGACCGCACGTCGACGTGCAGGGTGCGGACGCCGCCGGAACCCGCAAGATCGGCGCCGGCGACCGCGAGTCCCGTGCCGCCGTCAAGCGCCGGCACGCGGGCGGCGAAACGCGCGATCGGCTCGGCCTCCAGCGACGAGGTCTCGGGACCCGGCGGAATCGCGAGCGCGAGCACGGTGTCGTAGGGCACGCAGATGTCGTCGCACGTCAGGTAGCGCAGCTTCGCGCTGAGCCGCATCGCCTCGCCCGGCCGCGCCGGCGCGGCGGCGATCGGCAGCACCACCTCGTCGCGATAGCCGAGCGTCTCGAGCCCGAGCACCGAGAATCGCTCGGGCGCCGGCCACGCGAGGCGCGCCTCGGCGAGATTGTCCGAGCCCGACCAGTCGAGCTGAGGCGGGAAGCCCGCATCGCCCGGCGAACGCCAGTAGATCTTCCAGCCCGGTTTCATGCGGAACTGGAGCCCGAGCGGCACGGACTCCCCTGTGCCGGCGGCATCGCTCGCCGCGATCAGGCGGACGGCGCCGTGCGGCGTGTCGAACCAGGGCGACGCCGCGCCCCGCGCTCCCGACATGCCCAACGCGACGCATACGGCGAACGCCGCAAGACCGGCGAAGGCCG
Organism: Alphaproteobacteria bacterium; assembly: GCA_036396315.1. GTDB lineage: Bacteria > Pseudomonadota > Alphaproteobacteria > MPNO01 > DASWLB01 > DASWLB01. Next base: position 6,574 of record DASWLB010000172.1, on the reverse strand, counting down.
GCACGGCGTGCTTGAAATCGAGGCGGTGCGTCATCGGCGCGGCGGGTCCGGCGAACGTTAACCAATTGCCCAAGATTCGCCTATAATGTAGGTCAACCTGCCCTAAGGGGCGGATAACAAACGCGTGTGGCGCGCCGCGCCCGCCTTGTGCCGTGCCGCCGCGCCGATTATGTGAGGCTTCATGGCGACCGAACGGACCTCGGGCGGCTATCTCGCCGGTCAGCTCCTGATCGCGATGCCGCAAATGCAGGACCCCCGCTTCCAGCGGACGGTGATCTACATGTGCGCCCATTCCGCCGAGGGCGCCATGGGCCTGGTCGTCAACAAGCCGATGGACTCGCTGTCCTTCCCCGACCTCCTGCAGCAGCTCGAGATCGAGCGCGGCGGCCCGTCCGCCAACATGCCGATCTATTTCGGCGGTCCGGTCGAGACCGGGCGCGGCTTCGTGCTGCACTCCGCGGACTACGTCGAGGAGGCGACGCTGGTGATCGGCAGCAATGTCGCGCTGACCGCCAACATCGACATCGTGCGCGCGATCGCCAAGGGCGAGGGCCCGCACAAGCGGCTGCTCGCGCTCGGCTACGCCGGCTGGGGTCCGGGCCAGCTCGACCACGAGATCCAGGCGAACGGATGGCTCAGCGTGCCCGCCGACGAAACCCTGGTCTTCGGAACGGACGACGGGGCGAAGTGGTCGAACGCGCTCGCCAAGCTCGGCGTCGACGTGGAAAAGCTCTCCGGTTTCGCCGGCAGGGCGTGACGCGCCTTGCCGATTGCACATGCAGGGGCGGGTCTGAGACCCGCCCCTACGCGTGACCGCCATTCACCTATCCCAACCGCCGCGCGATCGAATCGTAGGACTCGAGCCCGTCGAGCGGGCCGACCGCGGCGACCGTCGGCTTGGTGGCGAGCGTGCGGCGCAGCGCGCGTTCGACGGCGTCGCGATCCACCGCGTCGATCCGCGCCACCATCTCCGGCACCGACAGCGGCCTTCCGTAGACGTGCAGCTGACGCGCGAGCTGCTCGCAGCGCGCCGAGGTACTCTCGAGGGTCATCAGGGTGCCGGCCTTGAGCTGGGCCTTGGCGCGGCCGAGCTCGGCATCGCCCACCCCGTCCGCCGTCTTGCGCACCTCGTCGCACAAGAGCGGCACGAGCTCGGCAAGCTGGCTCTCGCCGGTGCCGGCGTAGATGCAGAAGATGCCGGTGTCGGTGTACGGCGCGGCGAACGAATAGATCGAATAGACGAGCCCGCGATTCTCGCGGATTTCCTGGAACAGGCGCGAGGACATGCCGCCGCCGAGCAACGTGGAGGCGACGGAGAGCGCGAAGAAATCGGGATGGGCGTTGGGCAACCCCTCGAACCCGACGACGAGGTGGACCTGCTCGAGGTCGCGCTCCTCGCGGAACTCGCCGCCGCGATAGACGGCGGCATCGAACCCGTTGACCGAGGCGACGGAAAGCTCGCCGAACGCCGCCTCGGCGAGGCGGGCGAAGGCGCGGTGATCGAGGTTGCCGGCGGCGGCCACCACCATGCGCGGCGCGGCGTAGTGACGGCCCATGTAATCGAGGATCTGGCCGCGCTTGATCGCCCGGATGATCTCCGCCGAGCCCAGGATCGGCCGGCCGATCGGTTGGCCGGGAAAGGCCGCCTCCTGGAAATTGTCGTACACCACGTCGTCGGGCGTGTCCTGCGCCTCGCCGATCTCCTGCGCGATGACCACGCGCTCGCGGTCGAGCTCGGCCTCGTCGAACACCGAGTGCTGCAGGATGTCGGCGATGATGTCGACGGCGACGGCGACGTCGGCCTTCAGCACCGTCGCGTGATAGGCGGTGAATTCGCGCGTCGTGTGCGCATTCAGGCTGCCGCCGACCGCTTCGATCTCCTCGGCGATGGCGCGCGCGCTGCGCCGCTTCGTGCCCTTGAACGCCATGTGCTCGAGCAAATGCGCGACGCCGTTCACCTCGGGCGCCTCGTGGCGCGTGCCGACATTGACCCAGACGCCGAGCGAGACCGTCTCGACCGAATCCATCCGGTGGGTGACGACGCGAAGCCCGTTCGACAGCTGCGTGACCTCGACCGTCATGCCGCCCCCTGCACCGACACGCGCCGCCGGATGAAGCCCTGGACCGCACCGAGATCGTTGGGCAGGACCGTGAGCCGTTCGGCGCGGTCGAACAGCCCGGCGAGGCGCGCGGGCAGCGGCGGCCGCACCCCGGTCGCCGCCTCGACCGCGTCGGGGAACTTGGCGGGGTGCGCGGTCGCGATGGCGATCACCGGCACGCGCGGATCGCGGCGCGCGTGCAGCGCGGCATGGATACCGATCGCCGTGTGCGGATCGATCAGCTCGCCGGTCGTCTCGTAGATCTCGCGGATCGTACGCTTCGTCTCTTCGTCGTCGAGCCGCACGGCGTCGAACAGCGCCCGCATGCCGCGCCATTCCTCCGCGGACGCCCGGAACCGGCCGCCGGCGCGGAACTCGGCCATCGCGGCGGCGACGCGTTCGGCGTTGCGGCCGGACAGCTCGAACAACAACCGCTCGAAATTGCTCGAGACCTGGATGTCCATGGCCGGCGACAGCGAGGCTTCGACCGGGCGCATCGCCATCTCGCCGGTCTCGACGAAGCGGGTCAGGATGTCGTTGCGGTTCGACCCGATGACCAGCCGCTCGACCGGCAGGCCCATCGCGCGCGCGACCCAGCCGGCGAAGATGTTGCCGAAATTGCCCGTCGGCACGGCAAACGCGACGCGCCGGTCGGGCGCGCCGAGGGCGGCGCCGGCGACGACGTAGAACACCGCCTGCGCCATGATGCGCGCCCAGTTGATCGAGTTGACCGCCGACAGGCGGAACTCGCGGCGGAAGCGGGCGTCGGCGAACATCGCCTTCACCAGGTCCTGGCAGTCGTCGAACGTGCCCTCGACGGCGACGTTGTGGATGTTGGCGGCGTCCACCGTCGTCATCTGGCGGCGCTGCACCTCGCTCACCCGGCCCTTGGGATGCAGGATGAACGCCTCGACCGAAGCGCGGTCCTTGAGCGCCTCGATCGCCGCCGAGCCGGTGTCGCCCGAGGTGGCGGCGATCACCGTGACCCGTTCGCCGCGCCGGGCGAGCGCGTGGTCGAACAGCCGTCCGACGAGCTGGAGCGCGTAGTCCTTGAAGGCGAGGGTCGGGCCGTGGAACAACTCGAGGAGCCACAGCCCCTCGCCCAACTGCTTCAGCGGCGCGACGGCGCGGTGACCGAAACCGGAATAGGAGTCGCGCACCAGCGCGGCGAGCGCCGGCGCCGCGATCTCGGCCCCGACGAAGGGCGCGATGACGCGCAGCGCCGCTTCGGCATAGGGCTGGCCGGCGATCTCGCGCAGCGCGTCGGGCGCAAGCGCGGGCCAGTATTCGGGCAGATAGAGCCCGCCATCCTCGGCCAAGCCGGCGAGCAGCGTGTCCTCGAAGCCGAGGCTCCGCGCTGTCCCGCGGGTCGAAACGTAACGCACCGGCGATCTCCTGGGACGCCGCCGACCTCGGGGCCGCGGCGAGGCGGCAGAGACTACTGACGTACCCCAAGGCGGGCAAGCGCCGCATGGGCCGCGGAGATAATGTGCGATTACAATGACTTACGGCGATCGAGCCGGCGCCGCGCCGCGAGCACGCGGCCGGTGAGGGTCGCGACCGAAACGGAAAACGCAAGCCAAATCAAGGTACTGGCAATGACCTCTCCGTCCTCGCCGACGATCGCCGTAACGACGGCGAGGGCGCTGACCGTGACCGCGAACCAGGCCATGAGCATGCCGGCGCGCGCCTCCTTCTCCGAGGTGGCGCGGGCAAGTTCGGCGACGTGCTGGGCGATCGGGACGCGCGGCGCAACGCCGATCACCTTCCACCGCACCGCGCGCACCAGCGCCACGTCGAGGCAGAGCAGGAACACCAGGAGCATCACGGTCAGGAGCTCGCCGAACCCGATGAAGTAGAGCGTGGCGATGGCGAGCCCGAGGCGGAAATAGTGGTAGCGGTTGACCCAATCGCGGTCTTTGGCGCGATACAGGAGTCCCCGCCCGAGCACGTCGAACGGGTAATAGACGATGGTGTCGTCGTCCCATTGCCGGATGAGCGGGGCGAACAGCACGGGCGCGGCTCCGGTGTAGGTTCGCGGAAAAGATGGCCGGAGAAGGTGAAGCGAGGCTGAACGGGCGCGCCGGCCCTCAGTCCACCGCCGCGCGATCCGCCGCGGCGGCGCGGCGCGCCGCCCGGCCCATCAGGGGCATGAAGAGCGGCGGCAGGACGAGCAGGACCGCGGCGAGGCCGGTCGCCGGCAATCCGTGCCATTCGATCAAGGGGCCGGTGACGAGCGCCGCCACCACGCTGATGCCGCCGGCGAAGCTCTCGTTCACGCCGATCGCCCGGCCGCGCTCCTGGGTCACGGATCGGTCGGCGATCAGCGCCGTTGCGGCTACATTGGCCGCCGCCCAGCCGACCCCGACCAGGAACGTGCCGAGCGTGACCGACCACCAGGCGCCGGTGAGGCCGACGAGCAATGCACCGACCAGCGCCGTCGCCACGCCCGGGAGCATCACGCGCTCGCGGCCGAACCGGTCGGCGAGGCGCCCGAGCGGGATGGTGAAGGCGAACATGCCGGCCGAATGGAACATGTGCGAAAACGCGATCTCCGACAGGGTATAGCCGTGGTGCGACAGCACCAGCGAGGTAAGCACCATGACGATCGACATGTTGCCCTGCGCGGCGCAGTTCGACACGACGGCGAGCCGGATGGCCGGGTTGCGCAACAGGCGGCTCGCCCGGAACTCGGCCGGCGCCGCCGCCTCGCGCCGCTGCGCCACCTGGCCCGGGTAGTAGCGCGCGAGATTCATCCCGATCTCCTTCGGATCGGGACGGACGAAGGCGATCAGGATCATGCCGGGGACGATCAGCCCCGGCAGCATGAGCCAGGGCAGGCCGAGCGGATCCTGGCCGATATCGTAGGCGATCGACTGGGCGAAGGTGATCATCAACGGGCTCACCACCAGCCCGACCAGCGAGCCCATCGCGATGTAGCCGAGCGCCTGGGCGCGGCGCTGCGGCGGGAACATGTCGGTGGCGGCGACGCGCAGCTGCTGGGCCGCGTTCATGCCCATGCCGAAGATCAGCATGCCGACGACGAACACCGCAAAGCTCGCCGCCTCCATCGACAGCCCGACGACGAGCGCGCCGAGAAGCGCGAGGACGAGGCCGAGCAGGATGCCGGGCTTGCGGCCGAACGCGTCGGTGATCTTGCCGACAGGATAGGACACGAGGAACCGGCTCAACCCGATCAACCCGACGGAGAGCCCGGCCAGCGCCGCCGAATGGGTGAGCGCCAGCACCATCAGCGGGCCGAACCCGTAGGCGAATTGCATGCCGGCGCCGGTGAAGGTCTGGGACAGCGCGAACAGCGCGGTGTTGCGTTTGATCAGCGTCGGGACGCGGAAAGCGGGAGGGCTGGGCTGCGACGACTGACCGACCGACTCGCTCATGACTGGCTGAACGCCCCTGTGGGCCGAGGACGCTGGATTGCGGTGGTATGTCGGGCTGGTCCCGGGCCGGGACCGGCCCTGGATTCTACGCAACGTTGCGGGCATTTGCAGATTGCGCGTCCGGGGCGGCCCGCGTCAAGGTCCGCACGACTTCTTGGCTTGCCATGGCCCGGACAGGCGACCTAGGCTCGAACCTCGACACGCGAGGGAGGACAAACGATGAGAACGATTGCCGCGTCCCTGTTGATCCTTGTCGCCGCTGCCATGGTGCCGAACGGCGCCGCGCGCGCCGACGCCGTGGCCGATTTCTACAAGGGCAAGACCGTCACGATCCACATCGGTTTCGGGCCGGGCGGCGGCTACGACACGACGACGCGCCTGTTCGCCCGCCACCTGTCGCGCCACATCCCGGGCAACCCGACGATCGTGTCGCAAAACATGCCGGGCGCCGGCAGCATGAAGGCCGCCAACTTCCTCTTCAACGCGGCGCCCAAGGACGGCACGCAGCTCGCCGTGTTCGCGTCCTCGACCGCGCTCGAGCCGCTGTTCGGCAACGAGCAGGCCAAGTACAAGACGACCGAGTTCTCCTGGATCGGCAGCCTGCACCGCGACATCGCGAGCTGCACGGTGTGGAAGGGCGCGGGCCAGAACATCCGCTCGCTCGACGACCTCCTCAACGCGAAGCAGACGGTGATCTACGGATCGACGTCGCCGAGCGCGATCACCAGCCAGCACCCCTCGGTGCTGAAGAACTATCTCGGCGCGCCCATCAGGGTGATCACCGGCTACACCGGCACCAAGGAGATCAGCCTCGCCATGCAAAAGGGCGAGGTGCACGGCAGCTGCGGCATGATGGAGTCGTCGGTGAAGAGCGCCTATGCGCAGGAGGTCGCCTCGGGCGACCTCAAGGTCATCGTGCAGTTCGGCGCCGACCGGGCGGTGCCGTTCTTCGGCGACGCGACCCGACTGTACGACCGGCTGAAGCGCCCGGAGGACCGCAAGCTGCTCGACGTGATCTTCCGCCAGACCGAGCTCGCCCGGCCGCTCGCCGCGCCGCCCGGCACGCCCAAGGACCGG
>DASWLB010000171.1:0-10732 GCA_036396315.1 Alphaproteobacteria bacterium | reverse complement strand
GAGGACGATCCGCGCAATGCCGCCGTCATCGCCGACAACGTGGGCGACAACGTGGGCGACTGCGCCGGAATGGCCGCCGACCTGTTCGAGACCTACGCCGTCACCGTGGTGGCGACCATGCTGCTCGCCGCCATCTTCTTCTCCGGCCAGGCGGCCGAGACGATGATGGCGTACCCGCTGGTGATCGGCGCGGTGTGCATCCTGGGCTCGGTGGTCGGCGTGTTCTTCGTTCGCCTCGGCCCGTCGAACAACATCATGGGCGCGCTCTACAAGGGGCTGATCGCGAGCGCGGTCATTTCGTTCATCCTGGTGCTGATCGCGACCTACCTGATGTTCGGCGGGTTCTCGACCTCGATCGCGATGCGATCGGGCGCGGTCGCCGTTTGGGACCTGATCTATTGCGTGCTGATCGGGCTAGGCGTCACCGGCCTCATCGTGTGGATCACGGAGTACTACACGGGCACCGGGCATGGCCCGGTGCTGTCCGTCGCCCGCGCTTCGGAGACCGGGCATGCGACCAACATCATCCAGGGTCTCGCCGTATCGATGGAGGCGACGGCGCTGCCGGTGCTCGTCATCTGCGCCGGCATCCTGCTCGCCAACTTCGCGGCCGGGCTGTTCGGCATCGCGATCGCGGCGACCACCATGCTGGCGCTCACCGGCGTCGTCGTCGCGCTCGATGCCTACGGGCCGGTCACCGACAACGCGGGCGGCATCGCCGAAATGGCGGACCTCCCGGCCGAAGTGCGCGAGAACACCGACGCGCTCGATGCCGTGGGCAACACCACCAAGGCGGTCACCAAGGGCTACGCCATCGGCTCCGCCGGGCTGGCAGCGCTCGTCCTGTTCGCCGCCTACACCGAGGACCTGAAGCACTACTTCCCCGACATCGCCGGGGGCGTGCAGTTCAGCCTGCAGGACCCTTACGTCGTGATCGGGTTGTTCATCGGTGGGCTCATGCCCTACCTGTTCGGCTCGCTCGGCATGAAGGCAGTCGGGCGCGCGGCGGGTGCGGTCGTCGTCGAGGTGCGCCGCCAGTTCCGCGATATCAAGGGTATCATGGAGGGCACCGCCAAACCAGAATACGGCAAGGCGGTGGACATGCTGACGCGCGCGGCGATCAAGGAGATGATCATCCCTTCGCTCCTGCCGGTGCTCGCGCCGATCGTCGTGTGGCTCGTGATCTGGGCGATCGCCGACCGGCGCGCCGCGTTCACCACGCTCGGCGCGTTCCTGCTCGGCACGATCATCACCGGGCTGTTCGTCGCGATCTCGATGACGTCGGGCGGCGGCGCTTGGGACAACGCCAAGAAGTACATCGAGGACGGGCATTTCGGCGGCAAGGGGTCCGACGCCCACAAGGCGGCGGTGACCGGCGACACGGTCGGCGATCCCTACAAGGACACCGCGGGGCCGGCCGTCAATCCGATGATTAAGATCATCAACATCGTGGCGCTGCTCTTGGTCGCGAGCATCGCCGGTCTCGGTTAGAGCCCGCCGCTTTCCGGGTTGGTATTGAACCGGCCGACGTTGCCGAGCATCTGCTGGATGATCGTCAACTCCTTGCCCTTGGTCGGTGTCTCGCGGTCGACGAGATTCACGTCGCGCGCCGTCGTGCCGTCGAACGTCTCCACTTCCTGGAGCACGCCGCTGGCGTCGAAATGAAGCGCAACGACGCGCTGCTCGACGACCTTGGGGGTGAAGAAGGCGAGAGTCTCGGTCTTCTTGCCGATGTAGTACCAGGTTTCCTTCTCGAACGTCGCGGTCGCCGACGGCGATCCTAGAAGCTCGACGACCTTGTCGCGGGTCGTCGTGCCGGGGATCAGTTCGGCGACCACGGACGGGTCGGGCATAGCGCCGCGGGTGTCTTGGGTTGGCGTGCAGGCGATCCCGGCGAGGCTCAACGCCAAGACAGCGGCCGCAGCCAAGCGGCGGTGCGCCATCTGCGTTTCTCGTGCGGTATTCGTCATCGTCGTTGCCCCTCGCTCGCAGCCGGGAACGGACCGCCGCCGGGGCGCCTGCCGGCGTTCCGCGGTCGGAACTTGCCTCGCCGCGGCGGACGTGTCAATTCTCGCGCCGGAGATGGTCATGAATGTGACACGGTTCCTGCAGCGCCTCGCCCAGCGCGAATTCGCGGGTGAGGCGCTGTTCGCGGCGATCGTCGCCCAAGCGCGCCGGCCCGAGTTCTACCGCGAACATTTGGTGCCCGACACGCTCGATGGCCGTTTCGACATGATCGCGCTCCACATGTTCCTGGTGCTGCGGCGGCTCAAGTTGGAGGGGCCGGCCGCGCGCCCGCTGGCCGCCGGACTGGTCGATCGGCTGTTCGCCGACCTTGATCGCAGCCTGCGCGAGATGGGGGCGGGAGACCTCGGCGTCGGCCGGCGGGTCAAGACGATGGCCAAGGCGTTCTATGGCCGTATCGCGGCCTACGAGGCGGCGCTCGCTTCGCCGGACGACGGCGCGTTGAATGACGCGCTCGCGCGCAACCTATATGGCACCGTGGCGCCGTTGCCGGACGTCGTGGCGGCGATCGCCCGTCACGTGCGCGCCGAGGCTCACTCGCTTGCGTGCCAGCCGCTTGCAGCGTTCGAGGTCGGGCGCGTTGCATTCTCGGCGCCGCCCGCACGCATCGGCGCGGAGCGCGCCGCATGAGCGGACCGGCGCCCGCCGCACCGGAGTTCTCGCGTCCCGTGCGGGTCGACGAGATCGCCGGCGAAGAGCGCCGCCTCGACATCGAGGCCGGAGCTTCCGAGCGCGAAGCGCTGGCCCGCCGCTTCGGGCTGCAGGCGATCACGCGGCTCGCCGCGCGTCTCACCCTGGCGCGGCCGAAGGGCGGGCGCCATATCCGGCTCACGGGCGAATTCGACGCCGACGTCGTCCAGACCTGCGTCGTGACGCTCGAACCGGTCGCAAGCCACATCGGCGAGCCCATCGAAATCGTGTTCGATCCGATGTCGCGGACGCCGACGCACGAGGTCGTCGTCGATGCGGCCGATCTCGACGTCGAGCCGCTGACGGGCGACGTGCTCGATTTGGGCGAGGTGGTCGCCGAAGAGCTGGCGCTGTCGCTCGATCCCTATCCGCGCGCGGCGGGTGTGACGCTGGAAACCGCGGGGCTCGGCCCCGGGGCGCCCGGATCGGAGCCCGGTCACCGGCCTTTCGAAATACTGGCGCGATTCAAGCGGAGCCAGTAGAATGCGGAAATCCAACACTGTTTCGCCGTTCGCCCCGTCTCCGTGAGGCGCCGGTCGATCCAGCCCAGCCCGACAGGAATTCCCCATGGCCGTTCCGAAGAAAAAGACCTCGAAGTCGCGGCGCAACATGCGCCGTTCCCATCACGCGTTGCGGTCCGAGGCCAGGATCGAATGTCCGAACTGCGGCGAGCTGAAGCGGCCCCATCACGTCTGCGGCGCGTGCGGCCATTACCGCGAGCGGGAGGTCGTCCCGGTCGCGAACGCGTAGTCCGGTCCCGTTCCGGGCCGCCGTTGAGTTCGAGTCGAGGCGGAGTTCTTTGAGCACGAAGCTGACGATAGCGCTCGACGCCATGGGCGGGGACAACGCCCCAGGCATCGTGCTGAAGGGCGCGGCGATTGCCTGCCGGCGCTTCCCCGAGGTGCATTTCCTCGTGTTCGGCGACGAACAGCGGATGGGTCGCTTCCTGAAGCGCCTGCGCCGGCTGCGCAACCGCGCGACGGTGCACCATACCGACGAGGTCGTGACCAACGAGATGCGCCCCTCGGCGGCGCTTCGCCACGGACGCCGGTCGAGCATGTGGCATGCGATCGAGGCGGTGCGCGACGGGCGCGCGGCGGGCGTGGTGTCCGCCGGCAACACCGGCGCAATGATGGCGATGGCGAAGCTCCTGCTCCGCACCTTGCCCGGGATCGACCGTCCGGCGATCGCCGGCTACTTCCCCACCCAGCGCGGCGAGACGGTGATGCTCGACCTCGGCGCCAACCTCGACTGCTCGCCCGAAAACCTGGTGCAGTTCGCGGTGATGGGCGAGGTCTTCGCGCGCAGCGTGCTCGGCATCCAGAATCCGACGGTTGGGCTCCTCAACGTCGGGTCGGAGGACTCGAAGGGCCACGACGAGGTGCGCCGCGCCGCCCAGATCCTGCGCGAGACCACGCTGCCGCTGCGCTTCCACGGCTTCGTCGAAGGCGACGACATCACACGCGGCACCACCGACGTCATCGTCGCCGACGGGTTCACCGGCAACGTCGCGCTCAAAACCGCGGAGGGCACGGCGCGGCTCTACTCCGAGTTCCTCGGCCGCGCGTTCAAGAGTTCGCTGTCGGCGACGATCGGCTACATGCTGGCGCGTCGCGCGCTGCACAAGCTGCGGGCGCGCCTCGATCCTAGGCGCTATAACGGCGCCATGTTCGTCGGGCTCAACGGCATCGTGGTGAAGAGCCACGGAGGCACCGACACGATCGGCTTCGCCAACGCCATCGGCGTCGCGGTGGATCTCGCGGTTAACGGGTTCAACGACGTGATCACGAAAGAGCTCGAGGCCGTTGGCGCGGCGCGTCCGACGCTCCGCGAAAGCCTCGCAGCGTCCTGATGGTCCGGCGCTCCGCCGTCGCAGGCACCGGCGCGTACCTGCCCGTACGCGTCCTCACCAACAACGACCTCGCGCGCATGGTCGATACCTCGGACGAGTGGATCGTCCAGCGCACCGGCATCCGCGAGCGCCACATCGCGGCGGACGGCGAGATGACGTCCGATCTCGCGCTGGCCGCGGCGGGGAAGGCGCTGGGTGCGGCCGGGCTCGGCGCAGGGGCCGTCGACGTAATCGTACTCGCGACCGCGACACCGGATGAGACGTTTCCCGCGACCGCAACGCGCGTTCAGGCCGGTCTCGGCATTACGCGGGGCGCGGCGTTCGACGTGCAGGCCGTGTGCTCGGGCTTCATATACGCGCTCAACGTCGCCGATAACTTCATCCGGCTCGGCCAGGCCGACACGGCGCTCGTGATCGGCGCCGAGACGTTCTCACGAATCCTCGACTGGAAGGACCGCGGCACCTGCGTGCTGTTCGGCGACGGGGCGGGGGCGGTGGTGCTGCGCGCCCACGAAGGCAACGGGTCGAGCGGCGACCGCGGCATCCTGTGCAGCCGGCTGCACTCGGACGGTCGCCAGCACGACCTGCTCTACACCGATGGCGGGCCGTCCTCGACCGGTCTTGCCGGCCACGTCCGCATGCACGGGCGCGAAGTGTTCCGCCATGCGGTCGAGAACCTCGCCGCCGTGGTCGACGAGGCGCTCGGTGCGGCCGGCGTGACCGCCGACGACATCGACTGGCTGGTCCCGCACCAGGCGAATTTGCGCATCCTCGAGGGCACGCGGAAGAGGCTTCGCCTGCCGCTCGAGAAGGTGGTCGTCACCATCGAGCGCCATGCCAATACCTCGGCCGCCTCGATCCCGCTTGCCCTCGCCGAAGCGGCGGGCGACGGGCGCATCCGTGCCGGCCAGCTCGTGCTGCTCGAGGCGATGGGCGGCGGCTTCACCTGGGCGGCCAGCGTCGTCCGCTGGTGAACGGCCGGCGCCCGGCACGGCGCCTTGTCCACAACGCGACGCCATGTGAGGAATTTCCCTTATCCCGCTGATATTGACGGGGTTTGGCCGTTGAGGTACGGTCACCGTCAAAATAACGGGGAGACGGGTCGATGGCCGAGAGCACGATCACGCGTGCGCACTTGAGCGAGGCCGTGTACCAGGAGGTCGGGCTGTCGCGGAACGAATCGGCCGAGCTCGTCGAGTCGGTGCTGCAGGAGGTGGCGCGCACGCTCGCCGCCGGCGAGACCGTCAAGATTTCGTCGTTCGGCAGCTTCTCGGTCCGCCAGAAGGGCCAACGCGTCGGGCGCAATCCGAAGACGGGCGAAGAGGTGCCGATCCAGCCCCGGCGCGTGCTCGTGTTCCGCGCCTCGAACGTGCTCAAGAGCCGGATCAATGAAGGTCAGGCGGCGCAGCCCGCGACCGGAACGTCGGGCGCGCCCGGCGCGCCGTCCGCGCAATGAACGCCGCCGCCGATCCGGCGGTGGCGCGGCGGCCGGCCAAGTCGGCGGCCGCGTTCCGGACCATCAGCGAGGTCGCGGGCGATCTCGACGTGCCGCAGCACGTTCTCCGCTTCTGGGAGACCAAGTTCGTCCAGGTGCGCCCGCTAAAGCGCGGCGGCGGGCGGCGCTACTATCGGCCGGAGGACGTGGACCTCCTGCGCCGCATCCGGAAGCTGCTCTACTCCGACGGCTACACGATCAAGGGCGTGCAGAAGCTCCTGCGCGAGGGCGGGCTCAAGGGAATGCGCGCCGAGGCCGAGGCGGCGGTCGCCCGCGTGGCCGAGGTGCGCCCGGCAGCCGAACCCGTGGCGAAGCCGGCAGCGGTCGCCAAGCCGGAATCCGATCGTCGTCGCGCCGAGCTCAAATCGGTGCTCGCCGAGCTCGAGGCGGTGAAGAAGTTGCTCGGCGAAGGCTGAGCGTTGCGGCGCACTTGAATCCCGTTGCCTCGCCGGACACCGCACCATAGTGTGACGTTCATCGACGGAGCGTGGCGCAGCCTGGTAGCGCACCAGACTGGGGGTCTGGGGGTCGCTGGTTCAAATCCAGTCGCTCCGACCAATTGAACCAAGACTTAAGGGCCGCTATAACACGCGGCCCTTTTGTTTGGCGTCACGGGAAAGGTCACCAATCGGCACCGGCCCGTTCGATAGGAGACGGGACAGCACCCGCTTGGCGATCCGGGCCAGGCGCCGTTCCGCATCGCAGGCGCCCGCAGCGCGGGCGCGTCAGGTCAAGTGTTCACTCGTGAGCGTGGCGCACGTCGCCTTCGGGCCGCCCAGCACAAGCCTCCGCCCAACGCCAGCAGAAGGATCGACGACGGCTCCGGAACAGCTCGGTTGGTGGCGGCGCTGGCATCGAGCCGCACGTTGTCGTAATCCGAAAAACCCAGCACGAAGAGCTGTGACTCGCTCGCCCGAAGGCGGACGGCGAGGTCGCCACCGCTCAACGGATCGCCGGTGGCGGTCGTGAACGTGGCAACGAAATCCGTGAACGTGTCATCGGGAATCGATGCGCGGCCCACTTGGTTCGTCGCGACCACAGCGCCATTGACCAGCAAATCGAGGTGGGTGAATTCGAATGGGTTCGACGTCTTGCTGTTGCCGAGCGCGACCGTCAGAGTGTACGTCGTGTCGTCGATCACCGTCGCGAGCGTCCCCGTCGTCAGCGACCAGTTCCCCGCAATCTGGCCGGCAGCGTTGTTGAGAGATACGTACTGATAGCCGTCCGCCGTCCCGGGCAGCGGGAGCGCCAGGCCGGTGGTGTTCGAGTAAATCGCGTTCGATGGGTCGAAGATCGTGACCAGACCGAAAACACCTGTTGAATCGAAGAACGCCCATCCGGCAGGCGTGACGTTGCTGTTTGTCTGGTCCAGAATGTCGGGCGCCTCGAACGAGAAGCTCGGCACCACAATGGGTGCCGCGTCGGCCGTTTCGGGAGCGAACAACGACGTGCCAAGGGCGAGCAAGAGTGCACAGCCGAGACATCCGATCTTATGATTGCGGTCCATTTCATCCACTCGTCATGTCGCATTAAGCCGAGGCCGGCGAGGCCGACGCCGAATAGGGCGGCTATTCAAGAGTCGGGATGCAAGAATCGTGCCAACTTGGATAAGCCGGCCTTTATTGCGGGTTTTAGGGCAACGTTACGTTGGCCTGAGGGACGAATTGTAAAGAATCCCGACACTTTTGAGGGGCCAATGTCAAAAACTGTAAATATTTCCGACACGGCCGGCCGGTGTAACAGCCGGCCCTTTCATTCGAGCTATGCGGCCGCGAACGCCGCGATGTGATCCTCGAGCCAGGAGAGCCGGTCATTGCCCCAGAACATCTCCTCGCCCACCAGCATGGTGGGCACGCCAAACACCCCGCGCGCGTGCGCCGCCCGGGTTTCGTCACGGTAGCGCTTGAGCGCCGCATCGGACACGACCCATGTCATGAACTCGTCGGCGCTCCAGCCCATCTCCTCGGCCAGCGCGCGCATCAGGGATTCGTCCGCGAGGTTGCCGCCCGCGCCCCAAGTGCGCCGCCAGGCGGCGACGATGTAGTCGTGGATACGGCCGCGGTCGAGCGCGAGAAACGCGCCCTTGTTGAGACGGGATTCGGGATCGTAGCCCGACGGGCGCGCGATGGCCACGCCGTAGCGCCGCGACCAGCGGCGGAATTCCTGCGCGTTGTAGCGCGACTTGAGCGGCTGTTCGCGGCTCGACGGGCCGGTGTTGTTGTTCATGAGCTTGAGCTCGTTGAGCTCGACCGGGTGGTACACGAGCCGCCAGCCATGCCGCGCGGCGAGTGCCGGCAACTCCTGGTAGGCGAGGTAGGAGTACGGGCTGAGGAAATCGAAATAGAAATCGATCTCGCCGGGCATGGTCGGGCTCCGCCGCCGGATGTGCACGGCGACGGTAGCACCGCCGCGCGGCGATTGTCACCGAGGCGCTAGGTCCGCGACCGGAAGCGTGCGAACGCCGGCAGCCCGTGCGAGCGCGCCGATCCATGCAGGCCCGGTGCGATACCCAACCAGATCAACAGGAACGCGAGGAGGACGAGGCGCGGCGTATCGAGCAGGCTTTCGACGAATCCGACGCACAGCATGCCGGCAAGCCCGCCAAGCGGCAGGGCGGCGAGCCAGTCGCCGCGCGCGCACCGCCGGGCAAGCCCCGCAAGCGCGGCGAGCGCGAGGCCGGTGAAGGCGACGAGCCCAAACCAGCCGCGCTCGAACAAGAGGTGGATCCACAAGTTGAACTCGTGTGCCTCCAGGTGGTTTTCGACGGTGTAGTACCAGTGCTCGGGACCGGCGTCGAAGCCGCCGTTCTCGATCAGGTTGCGGCCGCGCCGGTCGAGCAGGAGGATGTTGTCGATGTCGAGCGGCGCGGCGCCGCCCGAGTAGTAGAGTGCGAGCGCGATCGGTCGGCGCCCCAGCCATCCGGTGGCGTCGCGCGGGTGTCCGACTTGCGAAAGGTCGGCGGCCAGCTCGTAGGTATGCCAGCGCCCGTCGCCATCGCCGAAGGTGATCGACGGCCAGACGCAGTTGTACGAGTCTTGCAGCGCCTTCTCGCAGATCGGGAGCGCGAGCCGCGCGCTGGGCGCGTTGGTCCGCGCATCGAAGAAGATGCGGTAGCCCGGCTCCGGGGCCGGGCGGATGCGCTGCGTGAAATAGTGCGCGTGGCCCGTCGAAAGACGTAGGAAGCGATCGCCGCGCTCGACCTCGAAGCGGAAGCCCGCTGGCGGCTTGCGGTCGGGATTCCGATCGGCGAACAGGCGCGGGAACGATCCGAGCCCCATTCCGAACAGCTCGGTTTCGAGGTCCGTGTCGCGCATGGCGAGCGCATTGTCCCAGTGGCGCACGCGCAACGCCGCGTCCTGCTCGACCAGGCTGAACCGCGACTTGATCTGCGGCAGTTGAAGCGCGTCGACCGCGACGGCGGCAGCGCCGCCGCCGAGCGCGATCGCGGCCGCCGCGGGAACGACGCCGATCGCGCGCCAACGCGCCGCGGCGATGGCGAGGACGGTAACGGCGAGCGCGAGCGCCGCCGCGACGTAGAGCCAGCGCGAATAGGTGACGACGGTCGTATATCCCGCGGCGACGGCGAGGACCAGCCCGCCGGTGCAGCCGAGCCAGCGCGGACGCCGTGCGAACACGAACGCGATGAAGGGCAGGGCGGCGGCCAGGTAGGCGTCGATGTGCTGCCCGCCGGCGTGCATGCTGGAGAACAGGGCGGAGATTCGATACTCGTCGGCGAAGTCGAGAAGTCCCGGCCAGGTGTGACGCTCGATCACGGCGGCGACGACGACACCGGCGAGGCCAAGCGCCATGCCAAGCGAGAACGGGCGCGATACGTCCGCGCCGCGTCGCGCGGCGGCGGCGAGCGCCGGTAGAAGAAGCACGGCCCATAGGAAGCCTTTCGCGACGCGAAGGCTGTTGTAGCGGCTCGCGTAGGTCGAGACCGCGTTCCAATCGAGCGACTGCAGCGGCAGGACACCAATGAGTCCGCTGACGGCGTAGGATGCCGCCGTCGCGATCAACAGGGCCGCCGCCGTGCGCCCGAACGAAAGACCGCTGAGCGTGAACCGGAAGTGCCAGATGGTGCACGCGACCGTCGCGAGCACGACGAGGTCGAACTCGTCGAAATAGAGCCACCCCGAATAGGGCATGAGGTCGAGCACCGGCAGCGCGGCGGGCAGCACGACCAGCCAGGCGAAGGGGAAGCGGAGCAAGACCGCCACGTAACAGATGAGAGCGATCGCGAGCGCCCAGGGGGCGACCGGATAGAGCGCCGCGATGGCGAGGACGGCGAGCGCGAGCACGGCGGCGACGACCCTCCGTGGCGTCGCGTTCGTCCTCGTCGGCCGTCGCTGGGCGCGACGTGGCGGCGGCCGTGGGATCGTTGGCGGCCGCGGGTCCACGACCGCGCGCGTGGCCGGCCGCGATTCGAACGGGTTCGTCAGGCATCGCGCGAGCCACTGCGCCGCGGCGAAGGCGAACGCGGCGGCAAGCGCCGCGATCAGGATATTGGTCGGATCGGGATGCGCCGCGGGCTTGAACAGGCGGCTAGTCTCGATCACGACTGCCACAATGGCGGCAAGAGCCGCGGACGTACCCGGCCCCGCGCCGTGGTCGTACGCGCGAGGGCCGATCCGTTGGCGCCAGGACCACAGGCCGAATCCGATCGGCGC
>DASWLB010000170.1:0-6920 GCA_036396315.1 Alphaproteobacteria bacterium | reverse complement strand
TATCCGCGGCAGTACCCGCGATGAGCGGGTTCGTCTATCGCGACGGCGCGCTCTCGGCCGACGACGTTCCCATCCCGCGCATCGCCGCGGAGGTGGGCACGCCGTTCTACCTCTACGCCTCCTCGGTGATCGAGGACCGCTATCGGCGCTTCGCCGCCGCCGTCGGCGGCATGAACGCGACCGTGTGCTATGCCCTCAAGGCGAATCCCAACCTGGCGGTGGTCCGGACCTTCGCCGCGCTCGGCGCCGGCGCCGACGTGGTTTCGGGCGGCGAGCTTTGCATCGCGCTTGCCGCGGGCGTGCCGGGCGCGCGGATCGTGTTCTCGGGGGTGGGCAAGACGCGGGCCGAGATGGCGCAGGCGCTCGATGCGGGGATCGCCCAGTTCAACGTCGAATCCGAGGCCGAGCTGCACGCGCTGGCCGAGGTCGCGAGCGGCCTCGGCCGCGTCGCGCCGGTCGCGATCCGCATCAACCCCGACATCGATGCCGGCACCCATGACAAGATTTCGACCGGGCGGCGCGCCGACAAGTTCGGCATCGACATCGATCGCGCGGTCGCGGCCTACGAGCTGGGGCGCCGCCTGCCGGGCATCGAGATCGCCGGCGTCGCCGTCCATATCGGCTCGCAGATCAACGACGTCGCCCCATTCCGCGCCGCCTTCTCCCGCACGGCGGAGTTGGCGCGCACGCTGATCGCGGCCGGCTACGCGATTCGCCGCGTCGATCTCGGCGGCGGTCTCGGCGTCGCCTACGAGAACGGCGGCGCGCTCGACCCGGCCGACTACGGCGCCGCGGCCCGCGCGGCCCTGCAAGGCTTTGCCGGCGAGGTCGTGTTCGAGCCCGGGCGCTACCTCACCGCCGAGGCGGGTGCCCTTATCGCGCGGGTGCTCTATGTCAAGGAGGGCGGGGCCAAGCGTTTCGTCATCGTCGATGCAGCGATGAACGATCTTCTCCGCCCGGCGCTGTACGGCGCCCGGCACCCCATCGTGCCCGTCGCCGAGCCGCCCCCCGGCGCACCCCTGACGGAAGCGGATGTGGTCGGGCCGGTCTGCGAGTCGGGCGATGTGCTGGGCACCGGACGGATGCTCCCGCAACTGTCCGATAACGCCTTGATCGCAATAATGTCATCGGGCGCCTATGGCGCCGCGATGGCGTCGGAATATAATAGCCGTCCGCTCGTCTGCGAGGTCATGGCGCGGGGCGGCGCATACGCGGTTGTCCGGCCGCGGCCGGGGCTCGAGTCCCTGGTGGAGCGCGACCGGCTGCCACCGTGGCTTGCGGCGGCGCACGGGACGCGTTCCCGCGGCGTGGCATGATGGAGTAGCGGATGCCGGACGCCCCCGGCGGGCTTGGCGCTATAGGTTTCGGGTTGACGGTCCGGCTTGCGCTCGCGCGGCTTGTCCTCGCGTGGGAGCGGCTGTGGCCGGCCGCCTGGCCGATGGTCGGCGTCGCCGGATTGTTCCTGGCGGTGGCGCTGTTCGACCTCCTGCCGGCGCTGCCGGGATGGCTGCACCTCGTCCTGCTCGCCGCCTTCGCCGGCGCCATCTTGTGGGCTGCGGCCCGCGGCATCGCCGCCTTTCGCGCGCCCGACGCGAACGAAGCGCGCCGGCGCATCGAACGGTCGAGCGCGCTCAAGCATCGTCCCCTGACCGTGGTGCGCGACCGGCTCGCGGCCGGCGCCGACGATCCGCACGCCGTCGCGCTGTGGCTGTTGCACAAGCGGCGCATGGAGGAGTCGATCCGGCGGTTGCGCGTCGGCATTCCGGCGCCGGGACTCGCGCGGCGCGATCCCGCCGCGTTCCGCGGCGCGCTCCTCGTCGTGCTGGTGGTGGCTGCGGTCGCCGCCTGGCCCGATCCCGGACCGCGCATCGCGCGCGCCGTGGTGCCGCAGCTCGGCGACCGGGCGCTCGCGGTCGCGACGCTCCGCCTCTGGATCACGCCGCCCGACTATACCGGCCGCCCGCCGCTGTTCCCGGCTATCGGCACGTCCGCCGTGACCGCCCGGGACGGCGCGGCCGCCCCGGCGCCGGCCGAGCCCCCGCTCCTCACCGTGCCGACCGGCAGCGTGCTCACCGCCCAGGTGAACGGCGGCGTCGGCCAGCCGCGCCTCCTGATCGGCCCCGATTCGGCCGTGTTCGAGCGCGTCGCCGACTCGGCCTACAAGGCCGGCGCCACGATCACGCGCGGCGGTCGCCTGACGGTCCAGCAGGGCGGCAAGGTACTAGGCGACTGGCGGCTCGCGGTCGTGCCCGATCAACCGCCGACGGTCGAGCTGGCCGCACCGCCGGAACCGACCGAACGGTCGGCGCTCAAGCTCGCCTACCGCGCCGGCGACGATTACGGGCTCGCCAAGCTCGACGGGCGCATCCGGCTCAAGGCCGAGGACGGCAGCGAGGCGATGGACTCCGCGATCGAGCTCAGCCTGCCGCTCCCGCGCCTCCTTGCGAAAGAGGTCGAGGAGGCGACCTATCACGACCTCACGACCCATCCCTGGGCCGGGCTCGAGGCGTTCGTCCGCCTGACCGCGACCGACGGCGCCGGCCAGACCGGCGAGACGCCGGCGATCCCCTTCGTCATCCCGGAGCGCCAGTTCAACCACCCCGTGGCGCGCGCCATCATCGAGCAGCGCAAGCAGCTGTCGCGCGGCCCGGAGGTGCGGCCGGGCGTCGCCGAGGCGCTCGAACGCATTGCGGCTCGGCCCGACCTCTACGACCACGACGTGGTCGTGTTCCTCGCCCTCGTCATGGCGCGCTCGCGGCTCCGCTACGACCACGGCGGCGCCGCCGTTACGCCGGTGCAAAAGCTCTTGTGGGATACGGCGCTCCGTCTCGAGGACGGCAAGCTGTCGATCGTCGAGCGCGAGCTGCGCGAGCTGCAGCAGCGGCTGATGGAGGCTCTCGCGCGCGACGCGACCGACGCCGAGCTCGAGCAGCTCATGCGCGAGTTGGAAGAGGCTCTACAGCGTTATCTCCAGGCGCTCGCCGAGGAAATGCGCCGGCGCAGCCAGGACGATCAGGCTCAGCAGCAATTGCCGTTCGATCCGCAGTCGCGCTTCCTCGAGGGCCAGGATTTGATGCGCATGTTGCAGCGGGCGCGCGAATTGATGCAGATGGGCGCACGCGACGCCGCGCGCGACATGCTGGCTCAGCTCCGCAATATCCTCGAGAACATGCAGGCCGGGCGCATGATGAGCATGCGCCAGATGATGCAGAACAACCCAGGCGGCCAGGCGCTGCGCCAACTGCAGGAGATGATCCGGCGTCAGAACGAGCTGTTGGACCGCAGCTTCCGCATGTCGCGCGAGGGCCAACCGCAGCAGGGGCAGATGCAGTCGGGCGCCGCGGACCAGCAGGCGCTGCGCGAAGCGCTGCAGCAACTTCGCGAGATGCTGAGCCAGATGGGCGCCGATCCGGGCGAGGCGTTCGGGCGCGCCGACCGCGCCATGGGCGAGGCCACCGACCAGCTCGGGCAAGGCCAGCCGGGCAACGCCATCGGCCCGCAGACCGAGGCGCTCGACCAGTTGCAGCAGGCCGGCCGCGACCTGATGCAGCAGATGATGCAGCAGATGGGGTTCGGCCCCGGCCCGGGCTTCGGCGACCCGCGCGAGCGCCTGCAGGGGCGGCGCGACCCGCTCGGGCGGCCGCTGCCCGAGGAGAACCGCGGCTACGACGCGGGTGACGTGAAGATTCCCGACGAATCCGACATCCAGCGCGCCAAGCGCATCGTCGACGAGCTGCGCCGCCGCGCCGGCCAGCGCAGCCGCGAGCAGTTCGAGCTCGACTATATCGACCGGCTGCTGCGGCGATTCTGAGCGGCTTAGCCGCGCCGGCGGGCGCGGTCGGCCAGCACGCGGTTCGCCGCCTCGCAGATCTGCTTCAGGGTGAACGGCTTGGCGATGACCTCGTGGATCAGCGCGTCGAGGTTGTGGGCGCGCTGGCGCTCGTGGGCATAACCCGTCATCAGCAGGATCGGCAGGTCGGGGTAGTCGCGCGACACCTTGAGCGCGAGCGCGATCCCGTCGAGTTCGGGCATGACGATGTCGGCGAGCAGGAGGTCGTAGCGGTCGACCGCGAGCGCATCGAGCGCGGCGACGCCGTCGCCCACCGTGCGCACCGTGTGGCCGTCGTTCGACAAGGCGCGCGCGACGAATTCGCGCACCGAATCCGAATCCTCGGCGATCAGGATCTTGGCCAACGCCCCACTCCAATCCCCCCGGAACGCCGCAGGCGTCCCGGTTCGATGGTATGCCGAACGGGGTTTCCAAACGGTGAATGGCCGACACGGACGGCGCGGCGCGCCGCGGGCCGCGATATGTTCGCTGCCATGAAGACCGCCGATTTCGATTACGATTTGCCGCGCGAGCGGATCGCGCAGCACCCGGCCGTGCCGCGCGATTCGGCGCGCCTGCTCGAAA
Source organism: Alphaproteobacteria bacterium (assembly GCA_036396315.1). GTDB lineage: Bacteria > Pseudomonadota > Alphaproteobacteria > MPNO01 > DASWLB01 > DASWLB01. The sequence continues at coordinate 2,506 of DASWLB010000170.1, read as the reverse complement.
TCCGGCCAGACCGTTTGATCGACCGCACGGTCCGCGACCTGCCCCAATGTCTCGCCGCGGGCGACGTGATGGTGGTCAACGACACGCGCGTGATCCCGGCGCGGATCGAGGGCACGCGCGGGACCGCGCGCATCGAGGTCACCCTGCACCGCGCCAAAGGCGGCGGGGTCTGGCGCGCCTTCGCGCGGCCGGCGCGGCGTCTCAGGCCGGGTGACCGCATTGCGTTCGGTGCCGGGCTCGCGGCCGAGGTGCAAGCCCGCGACGGCGGCGAGGTGACGCTCGCTTTCGGTCTGGCCGACGACGCGCTCCTCGAATCTCTCGCGCGGGTCGGACACATGCCGCTGCCGCCCTATATCCGGCGCGGAGCCGGCAGCGAAGCGCGCGATGCAACCGACTACCAGACCATCTTCGCCGCGCGACCCGGCGCGGTCGCCGCGCCGACCGCTGGGCTGCACTTCACCCCGGCTCTCCTCGCCGCGCTGCAGGATCGCGGCATCGCGCTTCACACGGTGACGCTCCATGTCGGCGCAGCCACTTTCCTGCCGGTGACCGCGGAGCGGGCCGAGGACCACCGCATGCACGCCGAGTGGGGAGAAATCACGGCGGCGACAGCCGAGGCGATCGACGCGGCGCGGGCCCGGGGCGGGCGCGTCGTCGCGGTCGGCACGACCAGCCTCCGCCTCCTCGAAAGCGCGTGCGATGAGGCCGGCCGGTTGCGTCCGTTCGCCGGCGAATGCGACCTGTTCATCCTGCCGGGTTACCGGTTCCGCGCGGTCGACCTGCTCCTGACCAATTTTCATCTGCCGCGCTCGACCCTCCTCATGCTCGCGGCCGCCTTCGCCGGACGCGAACGCATCCTTGCCGCCTACGACCACGCGAAACGGGCAGGCTACCGGTTCTATTCCTACGGCGACGCCTGCCTGCTGCACCCCGCCCCCATTGGCCCCTCGGCCATTGCGCCCTAAGATGAATCCATGGCCGACGATGCGACCGAAGCGCGCCTCACCCTCCTCGGCGCCCGCGCCGAACTGCCGGAATCGCCCGAAAAGGCGAAGCTCGAGCGCATCGCCAACCCGCATGCGGGCACGCGCTACCTCGTGCGTTTCACCTGCCCCGAGTTCACGACGCTTTGTCCGATAACCGGCCAGCCCGATTTCGCGCACATCGTGATCGATTACGTGCCGGGCGCGTGGCTGGTCGAATCGAAGTCGCTCAAGCTCTATCTCGGGGCGTTCCGCAACACGGCATCGTTCCACGAGGATGGCACGCTCGCGATCGCCAAGCGCCTCGAGCGCGAGATCGCGCCCGAATGGCTCCGGATCGGCGGCTACTGGTATCCGCGCGGCGGCATCCCGATCGACGTGTTCTACCAATCGGGCCCGCCGCCCGAAGGCGTGTGGCTGCCCGACCCGGGTGTCGCGCCCTATCGCGGCCGCGGCTGAGGTGGCGGCGGAGCGCGCCCGCAAGCCGGCCGCCGCCGATTCGCGCGCGGCGATCCGCGCCCGCGCCCGGATCGAGGGCTTCGATGCCGTGGGGTTCGCCGCGGCCGACCCCGATACGGGCAATGCGCGGGACCTCGCCGATTTCATCGGGCGCGGCTATCACGGCGACATGGGCTGGCTCGCCGCCAACGCCGAGCGCCGCGCGAGCCCGCGGGGGCTCTGGCCGGAGGCCCGGAGCATCGTCGTCGTCGGAACCAACTACGGGCCTGCCGGCGATCCGCTGGCGCTCGCCGAGCGCCGCGAGCGCGGCGTCGTGTCGGTCTATGCGCGCGGGCGCGACTACCACGACGTGATGCGGACGCGGCTCCGCCGGCTCGCCGATTGGATCGCGCGGGAGCACAAGTGCGGCGTCAAGCTGTTCGTCGATACGGCGCCGGTGATGGAGAAGCCGCTCGGCCAGCGCGCCGGGCTCGGCTGGCAGGGCAAGCACACGAACCTGGTGTCGCGCGCGTTCGGCTCGTGGCTGTTCCTGGGCGAGGTTTATACCGACCTTGCGCTCGCACCCGATGCGCCGGAAACCGATCGATGCGGCAGCTGCGCGCGCTGCCTCGCGGTCTGTCCGACCCAGGCCTTCCCCGCGCCCTACCGGCTGGATGCGCGGCGCTGCATCTCCTACCTCACCATCGAGCACAAGGGCCACATCGCGCCCGAATTCCGCGCCCCGATCGGCAACCGCATCTACGGCTGCGACGACTGTCTCGCCGTGTGCCCGTGGAACAAGTTCGCGTCGCGGACCCGGGACTACGCCTTCGTCCCACGGGCCGAGCTCGACGCGCCGCGCCTGGCCGACCTCGCCGGACTCGACGATGCCGCCTTCCGCGAGGTGTTCCGCGGTACGGCGATTAGGCGCATCGGGCGCGGCCGGTTCGTGCGCAACGTGATGATCGCGATCGGCAATTCGGGAGAGCCAGGCCTTCTCCCGGTCGTCACCGAGCGGCTCGGCGACGCCTCGCCGCTGGTCCGCGCCATGGCCGTCTGGGCGCTGTCGCGCCTTGCCCCGCCGG
>DASWLB010000169.1:0-6116 GCA_036396315.1 Alphaproteobacteria bacterium | reverse complement strand
TCATCGCGCCCGTAGGGCGGCGGGCAGCCGAGCGTCGCGGGCGGCGAGCGGTTGATGCGCTTGTTGGATTCGCCCAGCCGCTGGCGCATGTCGCGGGACCGCGTGCTGTCGTAGATCGCCGGCGGCGGCGGGGTCGGGCTCGTGCCCGGCTGGTCGCGGATGGTCGGGTCGCGGCGGACATCGTGCTCGTAGGAATGACCCAAGCGCCGCGCATCATGCTCCGAGTTGAGCCCCTGCGCCGCCGCCGGGACCGCGAAGGCCGCCAACATCGCCGCAACGATCAGGGCGCGCGCGCTACACATCGAACAACAGCCGCTCGGGGTCTTCGATGCACGACTTGATGCGGATGAGGAAGGTGACCGCCTCGCGCCCGTCGACGATGCGATGATCGTAAGAGAGCGCGAGGTACATCATCGGCCGGACGACGACCGCGTCGTCCCGCACGACCGGGCGCTTCTCGATCTTGTGCATGCCGAGGATGCCGGACTGCGGCGGGTTGAGGATCGGCGTGGACAGGAGCGAGCCGTACACCCCCCCGTTCGAGATGGTGAAGGTGCCGCCGGTCAGGTCCTCGATCACGAGCTTGCCATCGCGCGCCTTCCTTCCGTAGGTCTCGATCGCCTTCTCGATTTCGGCGAACGACATGCGGTCGGCATTGCGCAGCACCGGCACGACCAGCCCCTGCTCGGTGCCGACCGCGACGCCCACGTCGCAGTAGTGGCGATAGACGATGTCCTCGCCGTCGATCTCGGCGTTGACCGCGGGAATCTCCTTGAGCGCGGCAATCGACGCCTTGACGAAGAACGACATGAACCCGAGCCGCACGCCGTGCTTCTTCTCGAACGCCTCGCCGAAGCGCTTGCGCGCGTCCATCACCGCCGTCATGTCCGCCTCGTTGAAGGTGGTGAGCATGGCGGCGCTGTTCTGCGCCTCTTTCAGCCGCTCGGCGATGCGCCGGCGGAGCCGCGTCATGCGCACCCGCTCCTCGCGCCGGTCCGGCGAAGGCGCGCGCGCGGCGGGAGCCGGCGGCTCGGGCGCCTTCGCCGCGGTGGGCACGGGCGCGGGCACCGGTGTCGCGCGCGCCTCCAGGTGCGCGAGCACGTCGCCCTTCGTAAGGCGGCCGTCCTTGCCCGTGCCTTCGACCGTCGCGGTATCGACCGCGTGTTCGGCGACGAGCTTGCGGACGGCGGGCGAAAGCGGCGCCTCGGGCGGTTCAGCCGGCTTGGCCTCGGCCGGCTTAGCGGCGGCAGGCGCGGGTCTTTCCGCCTTCGTGGCGGGCTTCGCCGCCGCGCCGTCGCTGATGCGGCCGAGGAGCGCGCCGACTTCCACGTTGGCGCCGGTGTCGGCGAGGATCTCGGACAGCGTTCCCGCGGACTGGGCGTTGACCTCGAGCGTCACCTTGTCGGTCTCGAGCTCGACCAGCGGCTCGTCGAGCGCGACGGTGTCGCCGATCTTCTTGAACCATTGCGCGACGGTCGCCTCGGTCACCGATTCGCCGAGCGTCGGAACCTTGATGTCGGTGCTCATCGGTGAGGCCCCCTTGCCCTCGGCCCTCAGGCCAGCGCGTCGGCGACGAGGCGCTTCTGCTCCTCGTTGTGGCGCTTGTAGGAGCCCGTCGCGGTCGCCGCCGATTCGGGCCGACCGACATAGACCGGGCGCGACGCGTTGCCGCCGATGCCGGCGAGCACCGCCTCGATGCGGCGGTCCATGAACAACCAGGCGCCCATGTTATGCGGCTCCTCCTGGCACCAGACCACTTCGGCGTTCGGATACTTCGCGAGCTCAGCCGTGAGCGAGCGCACCGGGAAGGGATAGAGCTGCTCGACGCGGACGAGCGCCACGTCGCCGATCCGCTTGTCCTCGCGCGCGGCCAGGAGGTCGTAATAGACCTTGCCCGAGCACAACACGACGCGGCGCACCTTGTCGGGCGCGGCGATCGGATGGGTCTCGCCGATCACGCGGTGGAAACAGGTGCCGGGACCGAACTCGGCGATGCGCGAGACGCAGAGCTTGTGGCGCAACAGCGACTTCGGCGTCATCACGACGAGCGGCTTGCGGAACTTGCGATGGATCTGGCGGCGCAGCGCGTGCGCGTACTGCGCCGGGGTCGTCGCGTTGACCACCTGCCAGTTGTCGCCGGCGGAAAGCTGCAGGAAGCGCTCGATCCGGGCCGAGGAATGCTCCGGCCCCTGACCCTCGTTTCCGTGCGGCAGCAGCATGACGAGCCCCGACATGCGCAGCCACTTGGCCTCGGCCGAGGCGATGAATTGATCGATGATGACCTGCGCGCCGTTGGCGAAATCGCCGAACTGCGCCTCCCATAGGATCAGCGCGTCCGGCGCGGTCAGGCTGTAGCCGTATTCGAAACCGAGCACGCCCGCCTCGGACAACGGGCTGTCGAGCGCGACGAAACGCGCCTGGCCGGGCTTCAGGTGGGCGAGCGGCAAGTAGCGCGCGCCCGTCTCCTGGTCGATCAGCGCGGCATGGCGCTGCGAAAACGTGCCGCGCGCCGAATCCTGACCCGAGATCCGCACCATGTGGCCTTCGAGGAGCAGCGTGCCGAAGGCGATCGCCTCCGCGGTCGCCCAGTCGATGTCCTTGCCCGCCTCGATCGCCTCGCGGCGCGCCTGGAGCATGCGCACGATCTTGGGGTTGACGTTGAAGCCGGCCGGCACGTTGGTGGTGAGCAGCCCAACCTCGCGCACCACCTCGAGCGGCAGGTCGGTCGTGCCGCGGCGGTCGTCGACCGTAGGCGCCGTCTCGTAGCCGGACCACACGCCCTCGAGCCAATCGGCCTTGTTGGGCTTGTAGCCCTTGGCCGCCTCGAAATCCTGCTCGAGGCGCTTGCGGAACTCCTCGGCGAGCGATTTCGATTCCGCGGCCGGCACGACGCCTTCCGCGGCCAGCTGCTCGGCGTAAAGCGCCCGCGTCGTCTGCTGCCGCGCGATCGCCTTGTACATGCGCGGCTGGGTGAACATGGGCTCGTCGCCCTCGTTGTGGCCGTGGCGCCGGTAGCACCACATGTCGATCACCACGTCCTTGCGGAACTGGTGCCGGAACTCGGTCGCGACGCGGCTGACATGGACCACCGCCTCCGCGTCGTCGCCGTTCACGTGGAAGATCGGCGCCTGTACGATCTTCGCCATCTCCGACGGGTAGGGCGACCGGCGCGTCTGCGACGGGTTGGTGGTGAAGCCGATCTGGTTGTTGACGATGAAATGCACCGTGCCGCCGGTCCGATACCCCTTGATGTCCGACAGGTCGAACGTCTCGGCCACGAGCCCCTGGCCGGCGAAGGCGGCATCGCCGTGCATGAGCAGCCCGAGCACCTTGCGCCGCTCGCGGTCGCCCTTCTGGCGCTGCTTGGCGCGCACGCGGCCGACGACGACCGGGTTCACCGCCTCGAGGTGCGACGGGTTGGCGTTGAGCGACAGGTGGACCACCTTGCCGTCGAATTCGCGGTCGGCGGAAGTGCCGAGGTGGTACTTCACGTCGCCCGAGCCGCCGACGTCGTCGGGCACCGACGACATGCCTTCGAACTCGGCGAAGATCGTGCGGAACGGCTTGCTCATGACCTGCGCCAACACGTTGAGCCGGCCACGGTGCGGCATGCCGATCACCACCTCCTCGACGCCGAGCTGGCTGCCACGCTTCAGGATCTGCTCGAGCCCGGGGATCAGGCTCTCGCCGCCGTCGAGCCCGAACCGCTTGGTGCCGGGATACTTGACGTTGAGGAACTGCTCGAACAGCTCGGCTTGGGTCAGGCGCTCGAGGATGGCGCGCTTGCCCATCTCGGTGAACGCCGTGCGATTTTCGATCGCCTCGATGCGCTCCTGAATCCAGTCCTTCTGATCGGCTTCCTGGATGTGCATGTACTCGACGCCGATCGAGCCGCAATAGGTGGCGCGCAGGCGTGCGATGATTTCGCGGAGCGTCGGGTATTCGAGGCGGAGCACGTTGTCGATGAAGATGTGGCGGTCGAGATCGGCCTCGGTGAATCCGTAGCTCGCCGGATCGAGCTCCGGGTGCTCCATCGGCGGCTGCAGCCCGAGCGGATCGAGCCGGCAGGCGAGGTGTCCGCGCACGCGGTAGGAGCGGATCAGCATCAGCGCCCGGATCGAATCGGACGCGGCCTTGCGGATCGCCGCCGTCTCCACTTCGGCTGATGCGGCGCCGTTGCCCTTGCGCGCGGGCTCGGCACCGTTCGCCGCGCCGATCACGCGGGTGCGCCGCGGCGACCAGCTCGCGCCTTCGAGCTCCTTGAGGACCGAGGGCGCCTCGTCGGCGAGCGAGGCGAAGAACGCGCGCCAGCCCGGATCGACGGAAGCGGGGTCCTTCACGTAGCGCGCGTAGAGTTCTTCGATGAAAGCGCCGTTCGCACCGGCGAGAAAGGTGGTGAGCTCGAGTTCCTGGGTCCGCGACATGAGAATTCCGACAGGGCGATGGCCCCGTCCCCTCGAAATGCGCCGGGGCGGTGCGTCGCCCTACCCCAGAGATAGCGTGAGGGATTAATGCTTCAAGACGTTTAACATCGTGGAGCCGAGGGCGGCCGGCGATTCGGCCACCACGATCCCTGCCCGGCGCATCGCTTCGATCTTGTCGCCGGCGCCGCCCTTGCCGCCGGAGATGATGGCCCCGGCATGGCCCATGCGCCGCCCCGGCGGGGCCGTGAGGCCGGCGATGAAGCCGACGACCGGCTTGTTGGACTTGGCGCGACGCAAGAAATCGGCCGCGTCCTCCTCCGCCGCCCCGCCGATCTCGCCGATCACGATGATGCCCTCGGTTTCGGGATCGGTGAGGAACATCTCAAGAACATCGATGAAGTTGGTGCCGTTGACCGGGTCGCCGCCGATGCCGACGCAGGAGGACTGGCCGAGCCCCGCCGCCGTGGTCTGGGCCACCGCCTCGTAGGTGAGCGTGCCCGAGCGCGACACGATGCCGACCCGGCCGCGCCGATGGATGTGGCCCGGCATGATGCCGATCTTGCACTCGTCGGGCGTGATGACGCCGGGGCAGTTGGGACCGACGAGCCGGGTCGCGGCGCCCGAAAGCGCCCGCTTCACCCGCACCATGTCGAGCACGGGGATGCCCTCGGTGATGCAGACGACGAGCGGCAGGCGCGCGTCGATCGCCTCGAGGATGGCGTCGGCCGCGAACGGCGGCGGCACGTAGATCGCGGTCGCCGTCGCGCCGGTCTCGGCCACCGCGTCCGCCACCGTGTCGAACACCGGCAGGTCGAGATGCCTGGTGCCGCCCTTGCCGGGCGTCACGCCGCCCACCATGCGCGTGCCGTAGGCGATCGCCTGCTCGGAATGGAACGTGCCCTGGGCGCCGGTGAAGCCCTGGCAGATGACCTTGGTGCTCTTGTCGACGAGGATGGACATGGGTCAGCCCGCCACCCGATGAAGGCGGCCGGCGACCCCTACCCCGCCCTTCCCCTTATCGGGCAGGGCTCCCGCAAATAAACGAGAAATCCGTTCGTCCTGAGGAAACCCGTCGCCTCGCGACGGGCTGTCTCGAAGGACGAACGGCGAAGAACGCCCATCCGCTCGCCCTTCGAGCCGCGCCTTCGCTGCACGAAGCCGCTCGTCAGGGCGAACGGACTTCCTAAGTGATTGCCCCGCGTTGCAGGGGGAGGCGAAGGAATTGGCCTCTCCCTGAATGGGGCAGGGCAGGGTGGAGGTTGGAACTGCACCACGCTTGAGCATCACCGCGCTTCCTTAACGGCGGTGACGATCTTCGCGGCCGCGTCGCCGAGGTTGTCGGCGGATACGATCGGCAGCCCCGAATCGCCCAGGATCTTCTTGCCGAGCTCGACGTTGGTGCCCTCGAGCCTGACGACCAGCGGGACGTGCAGCCCGACCTCCTTGGCCGCGGCGACGACGCCCTCGGCGATCACGTCGCAGCGCATGATGCCGCCGAAGATGTTGACCAGGAGCCCCTCGACGTTCGGATCGGCGAGGATCAGCTTGAACGCGGCCGTCACGCGCTCGCGCGAGGCGCCGCCGCCCACGTCGAGGAAGTTGGCCGGCTCGCCGCCGTGCAGCTTGATGATGTCCATGGTCGCCATGGCGAGTCCGGCGCCGTTCACCATGCAGCCGATATTGCCGTCGAGC
>DASWLB010000168.1:0-5632 GCA_036396315.1 Alphaproteobacteria bacterium | reverse complement strand
TCCCCGCCCCACGGCACGCCGGTCGCGAACGGGATGATCTCGTCCGGATGGTCGTCCCTCACCTTGGCGAAGAATTCGTGCAGCTTCCGGCATTCCGCCATCTGCTCGGCCGCGTCCATGCGGCGCAGATCGTGCAGCGGGTTCGAGATCACGGTCTTGTCGATGCCGTTCTTGCGCGCGGCCTCGAGCACCGTGTCGGCCGAAATCCACAGCCGGTCCTGCTGGGTCATGCCGGGCGCGTGCAGATGGGTGTGCCAGTCGATGATCATCGCGGTCCTCCCTCGTCGTTCCAGCGAGCTTAGGTCGCGGAGTCGTGACGCGGCAAGCGCCGGGCAGGGGCGTCGTTCGCGTCCGGATATCGTGAGTTGATCGGATCGTCCGCCGGGGCGTATCGTCCCGCCGCATACGCGCCAGCCGGAGGCGACGGCGATGGCCGAGGAGCGCGCCCAGAGGAGGCTTGCGGCGATCCTGGCCGCCGACGTGGCCGGCTACAGCCGGCTCATGGGCGAGGACGAGGAAGGCACGCTCGCCGCGCTCAAGGCGCATCGGCGCGAGCTGATCGACCCGAAGGTCGCCGAGCATCGCGGCCGCATCGTCAAGACGACCGGAGACGGCGCGCTCGTCGAGTTCGCGAGCGTGGTCGAGGCCGTATCGTGCGCGGTCGAGATCCAGCACGCGATGGCGGAGCGCAACGCCGCCGTGCCGGCCGGCCGCCGCATCGCGTTCCGCGTCGGCATCCATGTCGGCGACATCATCCTCGACGGCGACGACATCTATGGCGACGGCGTCAACGTCGCGGCGCGCCTCGAAGGGTTGGCGGAGCCGGGCGGGACCTGCGTCTCCGAGGACGTCTATCGGCAGGTCCGCGGCAAGCTCGACGTGGCGATCTCGGGCGGCGAGCGCCAGGCGCTCAAGAACATCGCGGAGCCGGTGCGCGTGTACCGCATCGCCGCGCCGGGGCGCGCCGGGACGGCGGGGCCGCGATCGCGGGCGCTCCGCGGGCGACGAACCGTGCTTTACGCGGGCCTCGCGCTCGCCGCGATCGCGCTCGTCGCCGCCGGAATATGGTTCGGCCCGAATCTGCCCGGCGGGCGTCCGACCGCGACGCGGCCGGGCGATCCGCTGCCGATCGTCGCCGTGCTGCCCTTCGACAACCAGACGGGCGACGAGGGCCAGGCCTATCTCGCCGACGGGATCACCGAGGACGTGATCGACGGGCTCGGCCGGTTCGGAACGATCCGCTTGATCGGCCGGAACGCGGTCATGGCGTACAAGAACCGCCCGGCGACGCAGCGCGACGTCGCGTCGCAGTTCGGCGCAAGCTACGTGGTCCAGGGCAGCGTGCGGCGTGCGGAGCGTGGCCTTCGCGTCGCCGCCCAGATGACCGACGCGCGCGACAGCACCGTGCTGTGGTCCAACCGCTACGAAGGCGAGACCTCGGACGTTTTCCAGTTCCAGGACTCGATCACCCGCGAGATCGTGGGAACCTTGGCGGCGCGGATCGCCAACATGGAAACGGTGCGCCTCGGCGACGAGCGCCGGCCCCAGCATGACGCCTACGACCTCGCGCTGCGCGCGCGGGCCGTCGGGCACGACAGGTCGCGGACCGCAAACCGGCGCTTCCGGGAACTGATCGCCGCGGCGATCGAGAAGGATGCGAATTTCGCGACGGCGCACGCGCTCATGGCCGACGCGCTCCACTCCCAGACCATCCTCGGCTGGTCGGAGTTTCCCACCGACACGTTGCGCCGCGGGGAAATGTATGCCCGCCGCGCGATCGCGCTTGCGCCCGACCGGGCCGACGGCTATCGGGCGCTCGGGCGAATCCTCGACGGGCTGGGCGACGACGCCCAGGCGCAATCCGAGCTGCGCCGCGCCATCGAGCTCAACCCGAGCGATGCCACCGCGCTCGCCATGTGGGGCGTTTTCGAGGGCTATCGCGGCGATCTCGCCGCCGCAGTGGACGCGCTCGAGCGCGCGCACAAGTACGACCCGATGCTCGATCCGAGCTACGTCTTCTTCCTCGCGCTCAACTACACCCTGGCCGGGCGGCACGAGGACGCGGTGCGCGCGGCCGAGCGCGGCCTCGCGCTCTATCCGGACTTCGCCATGTTCCACGTGCCGGCCGCGGCGGCGGCGGGCCAGCTCGGGCGAACCGAATTGGCGCAGCGCCATGCGACGGAGGTTCGGCAGCGCCTGCCGCACCTCGACCTCGCCGGCCTCGGCTCGCGCTACAACGACGCCTCGCGCGCGGCGTATCTCCGGGACGGGCTCACCCGTGCCGGGCTCCTTCCCGCGTCCGATGCCTCAGGGCCTGTTCGCTGACGGCCGAGACATCTTGATCCAGTGTGCATCCGCCTTGGCCATCATGTCGGCAGGATTGAGCGTCATGAGGTCCGGGCCGGGCGGACTGCCGAACAGATAGAGCTTCCCGTCCCGGACGAGCCAGTAGCGCGGGTCGCCCGCGATTCTCAGGCCGCCGGCCAGCGAGGCCGTGCACAAATTGCCGAACTGCGGCAGGTAGCGGTCGGGATCGGCCTTGAACATCTCGAGGTGGCGGGCCGAGGCGAACCGGTAGACGGTGCCGTCCCATTCGAACTGGTGGTTCGGGTCGCCGACCGTCGCCTTCGATTCGGTGAAATACGCGACCGGATCGTAGCCCTTGATCGCGACCCTGTCCTCCGCCGCCCAGGCGGCGCCGACGGCGCTCCAAGCCGCAAACAGCGCCGCGGCCGCAAGGCGCACCATGAAGCCGTTCGATTTCGATGCCATCGCGGGCTCCCGTGTTACGCTTCGCCTTCGAAGCGGTGATAGCCGCAGAACTTCATCAGCGGCTCGTCGGTCATCGAGAACAGCACCGCGTCCGCGTCGGTACGGTGGCTCGTCCAGTGCCAGCTCGGCACGACGAACGTGTCGCCGCGCCGCCAGGCGAAACTGTGCTCGCCGATCGTCGATACGCCGCTGCCCTGCATCGCGCTGAAGACCTGGTTGTGCGTCGCGCGGAAGCGCCGGGTGGCGAGGCCGCTCTCCCACCGCTGCACGTAGAGCGCCATGGTCGTCATCGCGGGCGCGTCGAGCCGCACGCGCACGCCGTGATAGCCGTCTTCGTCCGCCGTCGCCGCGTCCAGCATGCGCCGCGTGTCGTCCCACCGGAAGCGCATCGGCGACGTAACAGGCGTCGAGGTCACCGGCTCGAAGCCGCCGGGATAGTCGTCGAAATGCATGCCGTCGAGCGCGAGCGCGAGCGGGACGTCCAGCCCGTCGAACCAGTAGGCCGGCTCGTCGCCGTCGTGCCCGTGCCCGTGCCAGCACCAGCCCGGCGTCAGCACGACGTCGCCGGTTTCCATCAGGGTCTTCTCGCCGTCGACGACCGAAAAGGCCCGCTTGGCGTCGATGATCACGCGGAGCGCGTGCGCGGCGTGGCGGTGGCTGCGCGCCTTCTCGCCCGGCAGGATCATCTGGTAGGCGCTGACGAGCGTGCGCGATGGGAACGAGCCGTTCGGGTTGCGCATCACCAGGTTGCGCCTTTCGGCAAGCTCGGTGTTGATCAGGCGGCCGGCCGCGTCCATTGCCGCCTTGGCGGTGTCGTAGGACCAGCGGGCCGGGCGAGACGGCCCTTTGGCGACGCCCCGGATTCCGTTCTGCTCGACCCATCCCGGCACGAAATCCATCCGGTCGAGCTCGCGATAGAGCGCTTCGAGTGTGGGCAGCGCGCGGATATCGGCGAGGCTCATCGCATCCGTGGTCATGCGACACGTCCTCTGTTGAACCTGGCAGGCCACGATCATACGAGTTCGGCCGCCTCGCGTCCATGAGCGCGTCCGCCCTTGGACCGCGGCAAGCGCGGGCGGGCGTTGCGGGTGGGCCGCGCGCCCTTTACCATCGCCGCGCGGATTTCAGGCGGAGGCGATCATGGCGCGCGAGATCACCCGAGGCGCATTCTTGAAGGGCGCGGCGGCGGCGGGGCTCGGTCTCGCCGCGGGGCTCGCGCCGGCGGTGGCCCAGACGGCGCCGCTGATCAAGCGCCGGATCCCGAAGAGCGGCGAGGAGATCGTGGCCGTCGGGCTCGGCACGGCGCAGACCTTCGGCGACGCGGTCGAGGGCGAAGGGTTCGAGGCGCGCAAGGCGGTGATCCGCGCCCTCATCGCGGGCGGCGGCTCGGTGATCGACACCGCGCCCACCTACCGCCGCGCCGAGGAGGTGGTCGGGCGCGCGCTCGCCGAGCTCCAAATGCGCGACAAAGCGTTCCTCTCGACCAAGATCTCGACGACGGGCGAGGCGGCCGGCATCGCGCACCACCGCGAGTCCGTCGCGAATCTCCGGAGCGAGCGGATCGACCTCGAGCACGTGCACAATCTGCGCGACACCGAGACGCACCTCCGGACGCTGCGGCGCCTGAAGGACGCGGGCCGCATCCGCTACATCGGCGTCACCACCTCGTTCGATCCCGCGCACGAGCGCATGGTCGAGACGATGACGCGCCACGAGCTCGACTGGATCCAGGTCAATTACGCGCTCGATTCGCGCAACGTGGAAAACCGCATCCTGCCGCTCGCGCGCGACAAGGGCATCGCCGTGATGATCAACGTGCCGTTCGGGCGCGACCGCCTGTTCTCCAAAGTGCGCGGCAAGCCGCTTCCGGAATGGGCGGCGGAATTCGACGCCACGACCTGGGCGCAGATTTTCCTCAAGTTCGTCGTCGCCCATCCGGCCGTCACGGTCGTGATTCCCGGCACCAACCGGGCGGCGCACATGGCGGACAATCTCGGCGCCGCGCGCGGGCGCCTGCCCGATTCCGGCCACATCCGCCGCATGATCGGGCTCATCGAGTCGGTGTGAGCATCGGCCGGTGAGCGCGTTCGGCGCGGTCGGGCGCTACGTCGCGAAGCAGCATATCGCCCAGGCGCTCGCCCATCGCGACTTCCGCATCTACTGCCCGACGCACTGGTTCTCCGCCGTCGGCTATTGGGTCGAGAGGGTCGCGATCGGCTGGCTCACCTGGGACCTCACCCATTCGGGCGCGTGGCTCGGCATCGTCGCCGCGGCCGAGGCGCTGCCGTTCTGGCTGTTGGTGCCGATCGCCGGCGCGGTCGCCGACCGGGTGGACCGTCTCAAGCTGTTCCGCAACCTGCAGTTCGTCACTGCCGGACTCTCGATCCTCTTGGCCGTTCTCGTGTTCACCGGCGAGATCACCGTCCACCTGATCGCCGCCATCGTGTTCGTCAACGGCTGCGTGCAGTCGATGCTGCTGCCGGTGCGCTTCACCATCATCCCCAACCTGGTGCCGCGCAAGGACCTCGCCTCCGCGCTCGCGCTGCATTCGATCCTGTTCCAGCTCTCGGTGTTCATCGGACCGGCGATCGCCGGCATCCTGATCACGACCTACGGCGTCGGCTACGCGTTCGTGTTCCACATCTCGACTTACGTCGTGTTCGTCACCGCGCTCCTGTTCATCCGGCTCACCCACGCCGACATCCGCGCCGAGCAGCCTTCGGGCATCCTGGCCGAGATGTGGGCCGGCATGCGCTACGTCGCCCTCCACCGCTCGATCCTGCCGATGCTCGCGCTCGTGATGGCGGCGGCCGCGCTCGCGCGCCCCTATCTCGACCTCATGCCGGGCTTCGCCGACGCG
>DASWLB010000167.1:0-3118 GCA_036396315.1 Alphaproteobacteria bacterium | reverse complement strand
CGGATCGACGTGCGAGGTCGCCTCGTCGAGGATCAGGATCGGCGCGTCCTTGAGGAGGGCGCGGGCGATCGCGATGCGCTGGCGCTGGCCGCCGGACAGCTGCGCGCCGCGCTCGCCGACCTGGGTCGCGTAGCCGTCGGGGAGTGCGCGGATGAAATCGCCGATCTGGGCGGCGTCGCACGAAGCGGCGAGCTCGGCATCGGTCGCGTCGGGCTTGGCGATGCGCAGATTGTCGGCGATCGAGCCGTAGAACAGGTAGGTATCCTGCGCGACGACGGCGATCAGCCGGCGCAAATCGTCGAGCCGCAAATCCTTCACGTCGACGCCGCCGATCTGGATCGCGCCGTGCTGCGCGTCGAAGAACCGGAGCAGGAGGGCGACGACGGTGGACTTGCCGGCGCCGGACGGGCCGACCAGGGCGACGCGCTGATGCTCGCCGATCGCGAACGACACGGACTCGAGCGCCGTGCGGCCCTTCTCGTAACCGAACGTCACGCCGTCGAACGCGATGTCTGCCCGCGCGGGCGCAGCGGCCGGCGACGCCGGCTCGGCGATGGCGGGCGCCGCCTGGAGCAGCCGGACGATCGACGGCTGCGCCGTCTGGCCGGCATAGGCGGCATGGAACTCCTTCTCGACCCGATCGATCGGGCGGAACGCCTCGCGCGCGAGGAACAGGGTCATGAACAGGACGAGCGGCGCAAGCTCGCCCGCCGACACGCGCCACGCGTTCATGCCGAGCACGGTGGCGACGCCGCCGAGCGTGAGGAGGCCGGTGACGCCGCCCCGCATGAGCGAGATCGAGAGCGTCCGCATCGCCTCGTCGCGCAGCACCTGGGCCTTGTGCACCAGCGCGACGCGCCGCGGCGAGATCGCGGCGAACGCCTTCAAGGTCACGAGACCCTGCAAACTGTCGAGCAGGTAGGAGCCGAAATCGGCGCGCGCGGCGAACAGCCCGCCCGATTTCGGGCGGCGCCATTTGCGCCACAGATTGGCGACGAGCGGCGCCAGGATCACGAACGGCGCGAGCACCAGCGCCGAGCGCACATCGATCCAGGCGAGGAAGAGAAGCACGCAGGCGCAGCCGAAGAAGGCGGTGCACACGGTCGGCATGTAGCGGCTGTAATAGGTCTCGACCGCCTCGACGCCGTTGACGATGGTCGCCTGGATCTCGCCGCTCTTCTGGGCGTTGGCGAAGCTCGGCCCGAGCTCGAGCAGCTTCGCGAGCAACCGCTCGCGGAGCGATTCCTTGGTCACCTGGGCCGTCTTCTGCGCGGCGATCTCGGACAGCCAGACGAGGACGCCGCGCACCAGCACGACGCCGCCGAGCCCGGCGACGCAATAAGCCGCGCGCGTGTAGTCCTCGGCGCTGAACACGGCGGAGAGCGCGAGCGCCGCGAAGACGCCCTGGCCGATATAGGCGGCGGTCACCAGGAGGCCGAGGACGATGCTGATGGCAATCTGCCGCTTGATCGGACCGGCAAGCACCCAAAAGCCCGAATCCATGCGCGTCGCCTCCCCCGGTTGACGCGCGAATATTCCGGCACATCGCGCGCCGCGTCAAACGCGCGCCGGTCCCCCGCCGTTGCAATGGCAATACCCCTATGGTAGTAAACGCCCGCCTTCCCGACGGGCGTCGTGTCCCGCCCGGGGCGGGGAGTTTTTTTCCGATAATCCAACAGGTTACCGACACGATCCCGGGGACTGCGTCACGTGGCAGCTGAAGCGACAGGGGTTGCCGGCATCGCCGACCGCTACGCGACCGCCCTGTTCGAATTGGCGCGCGACCAGGGCGCGCTCGATGCGGTGGCGGCCGACCTGACGCAGATTACGGCGCTCGTCACCGAGTCGGGCGACCTGCGCCGCCTGCTCCGCAGCCCGGTAATCGGCCGCGCGGAACAGGGCCGCGCCGTCGCGGCGCTGCTCGAACGCGCGGGCATCGGCGAACTCACGCGCCGCTTCGTCGGCGTCACTGCCGCCAACCGGCGCCTGTTCGCGCTCGAGGCCATGATCGCCGCGTTCCGCGCCCAGCTCGCCCGCTTCCGCGGCGAGGTGACGGCGGTCGTGTCCTCGGCCCAGGAGCTCACCCCGGCCCAGCGCGAGTCGGTGGACGGCGCGCTTCGCCGCGTGCTCGGCTCCAAGGTGTCGATCGAGACGCGGATCGAGCCGGCGCTCCTCGGCGGGCTCGTCGTGCGCGTCGGCTCCCGCATGTTCGATTCCTCGCTGCAGTCCAAGCTGCAGCGCCTGCAACTCGCCATGAAAGGTGCCGGCTGATGGATATCCGCGCCGCCGAGATCTCCGCCATCCTGAAAAGCCAGATCGCCGGGTTCGGCACCGAGGCGGAAGTGGCCGAGGTGGGCCAGGTGCTCTCGGTCGGCGACGGCATCGCGCGCGTTTACGGTCTCGACCAGGTGCAGGCCGGCGAGATGGTCGAGTTTCCGGGCGGCATCCGCGGCATGGCGCTCAACCTCGAGACCGACAATGTCGGCATCGTGATCTTCGGCGACGACCGCACCATCAAGGAGGGCGACACGGTCAAGCGCACCCGCGCGATCGTGGACGTACCGGTGGGCAAGGGGCTGTTGGGCCGCGTCGTCGATGCGCTCGGCAACGCGATCGACGGCCGCGGCCCGATCGCCTCCACGGAACGCCGCCGGGTGGACGTGAAGGCGCCCGGCATCATCCCGCGCCGCTCAGTGCACGAGCCGATGCAGACGGGCTTGAAGGCGATCGACTCGCTGATCCCGATCGGGCGCGGCCAGCGCGAGCTGATCATCGGCGACCGGCAGACCGGCAAGACCGCCGTCGCCATCGACACCATCCTCAACCAGAAGGGCAACTGGGCGACGGGCGACGAGAAGCAGCGGCTCTACTGCGTCTATGTCGCGATCGGCCAGAAGCGCTCGACGGTCGCCCAGATCGTCAAGACGCTGCAGGACAATGGCGCGATGGAATACTCGATCGTCGTCGCCGCGACCGCGTCCGAGCCCGCGCCGCTCCAGTTCCTGGCACCCTACGCCGGCTGCGCGATGGCGGAGTTCTTCCGCGACAAGGGCATGCACGCGCTCATCATCTACGACGACCTGTCGAAGCAGGCCGTCGCCTACCGCCAGATGTCGCT
>DASWLB010000166.1:0-6257 GCA_036396315.1 Alphaproteobacteria bacterium | reverse complement strand
CGGGTCGTCCTCGACCGCGAGGATGGTCTCCCCGCCCGTCGCCCTCGCGGGCGCGGCGGCGGCGGGCTGAGGCGCGTCCTCCTCGTCGTCCGCCGCGAGGCGCGGCAGGTAGATGCGCACCGTCGTGCCGTGCCCGACCTCGGAGTAGATCTTGACGTGCCCGCCCGACTGCTTGGCGAAGCCGTAGATCATGGAGAGCCCGAGCCCGCTGCCCTTGCCGACCACCTTGGTCGTGAAGAACGGCTCGAAGGCGCGGCGCAGCACGTCCTGCGGCATACCGATGCCGGAATCCGTCACCGCGATCATGACGTAATCGCCGGACGGGACCTCGGCGTTGCGGCGCGCGTAGTCGGTATCGAGGCGGACGTTGCCGCTCTCGATGGTGAGCTCCCCGCCGGCCGGCATCGCGTCCTGGGCGTTGACCGCGAGATTGACCAGGGCGTTCTCGAGCTGGCCGGGATCGACCAGGGCGCGCCAGGTGCCGTGATCGAGCGCGGTCGAGAGCGCGATGTCCTCGCGCAGCGTGCGGCGGATCAACTCGATCGCGCCGGCGATCGCGGCGTTCACGTCGGTCGCGGCGGGCTGCAGCGGGTGGCGGCGCGAGAAGGCGAGGAGGCGCTGGGTGAGCTCGGCGCCGCGCTCGCCGGCGCGGATCGCGATGTCGATGAAGGGGCGCCCCGCCCGGTCCGCCCCGGCCACGTCGCGCAACAGCTCGAGATTGCCGAGCACGACGGTGAGCACATTGTTGAAATCGTGCGCGACGCCGCCGGTGAGCTGGCCGACCGCTTCCATCTTCTGGGCGTGGCGCAGCTGGTCGGCGGTCTCGCGCACCTCGGTCACGTCGGTGAAGATGCCGCCGACGCCGACCTCCGAGCCGTCGCGCAACGGCACCGGGAATTTGGTCACGACGATGCGGCGCACCGTGCCGTCGGCGTAGGTGAACTCGTGTTCCTCGACCAGCACTTCGCCGCTCTCGCGCACGCGGCGGTCCTGGTCGAGGGCGCGCGCCGCCTGTTCGACGCCGAGCGTCTCGTCGGGCGCCTTGTCGAGGATCGCCGCGGGGTCGTGCCCGAGCCACTCCGCCGCGGTGCGGTTGACCATGACGTAGCTGCCCTTGGCGTCCTTGAGGACGATCGCGGACGGCGAGCGGTCGATGACGCTGCGGAAGCGCGCCTCGCCCGCGCGCAGCTCGTTCATCGTGGCTTCGAGCCGGTCGAGCATGAAGTTGAACGTGGTGGCGAGATCGACCACCTCGCGCGCGCCGTGCGCCGCGACCCGCATGTCGATGCGACCCTCGGCGATCACCGAAGCCGCGACCTCCTCGAGGTCGCGGATCGGCCGGACCAGGCCTTCGCCGCCGACGATCCCGAGGACCGCGGCGAGGGCGACCGAGACGATTGCGGCCGCGAGCAGGACGAGCTCGATCGAGACGAGCGCGTTCTCCGATCCGGCGGCGTCGTCGACGCCGATCCAGTCGCGCAGCACGAGATAGGTGCCGCCGCCCGCGACGACGATGAAGGCGATCGCGGGAACGAGCGCGAACAAGGTCATGCGCCGCGCCATCGAGGCGTTGGCGAAGCGCACCAGATCCGGGAGCCGCTTGAACGGCCGGACCATCACCGATCCCCGCGGGTTTCCCGACGCGCCTCGGCTGTCCCGGGGCATCGGAGGTAGGGGGCGAGTATGGCGGGATCGGGATTAATCGCCGCTTAACCGGCCGGAATACGCATGCCCGCGTACGGATTGCCGCTTAGTCGCGCGCGTTCGCCAGCCGGTCGACCGCCTCGATCAGCTTCGCGGGGGTGAACGGTTTGGACAGGCACTCGTCGGCGCCGATCCGCCGCGCCGTGCCGAGATAGTCGATGCGGCCCGACCGGTCGCCGCCCGACACCGCGAGTATGCGGAGCTCGGGATGGCGCAGGCGAAGGACGCGCATGAGCTCGAGCCCGTCCATCACCGGCATGAAGATGTCGATGACGGCGACCTCGGCCTGCCACTTGGCGAGCGCGAGAAGCGCGTCCTGCCCGTTGCGCACCGGCAGCACCACGCATCCGGCGTCCTTCAGCACGAGGGCGACGGTCTCGCGCACGCCGTCGTCGTCCTCGACCAGAAGGACGCGCGCGCTGAGATTGAGCTTGGAATCGGGCGGCATCGCGCGGCGCCCGGCGCGGCGTCAGGCCGCTTGCGTCGCGCGCAGCTCGGCGCGGGCGAGGTGGCGCTCCTCGGCGAGCCACAGCGCCGCGTAGTCGACGCCCTGCCAGCGCTCGAACCACGGGCCGCCGCGCGTGTAGTGGATCGCGTTCGGGACACCCGACGCCGGCTTCTCGCACCAGCCCTCGAGCCAGTTCCAGGTCTCGGGCAGGGCGCCGATGTCTGCGTCATCGAGCCATTGGAACCGGTGCAGGAACGCGCCCGATTCGCGGTTGAGCAGATCGGGCGCGAGGACGCGGTTCTTCGGATGGCCGCAATTGTAGAGGACGAGCGAGGACCAGTTCTTGCGCGGATAGACCGTCTGGGCGCGGTTGTCCATCTTCCAGCTCTCGGACGGGCGGTGGTCGTGGTGGACGCACATCACGGCGTAGCGGTCGGAGGCCTGCGCGAACAGCTCGGCCACGTCGGCGAGCCACAGGAAGTCGCAGTCGCAGAACAGCGCCCAGCCGCGATAACCTTCGAGGTAGGGCACGAAGAAGCGGGAGTAGGTGAATTCGGTCGCGGCCAGCGGATCGACCGGGCGCACATAGAGCCCGCGCGCGCGCAACACGTGCTGCATGATCGGGATCGCGTCGACCGGCCGGCTCGCGCGCCTAATCAGCGAATGGCGGCAGACGCGGAACGCGATGTCCTCGCGACTGTCCCACCCGACATAGACCGGCAGCGGCGCGGCGCTCATGAAACGCGGGTTTCGCGCCGGAAGGTAAGGCCGGCCAGGTCGGCGGCGAGCGCAGCGAGCGCCTCGTCCCAGCTGCCGTCCGTCTCCTGCCGGTAGACGCTTGTGTCCGGGAACCAGGGCGATTCCCCGCCCTGTTCCATCCAGCGGAACTCGGGCGGGTAGGGCACCAGCACGCGCGACGGCAGCCCGGCGCCGGCGCGCAGATGGACGTTGGTGTTGGAGACGCACACGTACTCGTCGAGCACGGCGAGGAGGGCGAGCATCTCCTCGAGCGAATCGTTGAGGCCGGTCATGTCGTGCACCGGCCGGCCCGACATGCGCGCGAGCCGTTCGACCTCGCCCGGCTGGGGCGCGCGCTGCAGCGCGACGAGAGTGGCCGGCACGTGCGCGATCGCCGCCATCACCTCGGCGGCGGGCACGGATTTGGCGAGACCGTCTTTCCGGTGCGTCGTGCCGGCGCGCCAGGTGAGTCCGAAATAGGGCGGCTCGCCGAGCGCGCCCAGCCGCTCGATCATCGCCTCGAGATGGGCGACGAGCGGCGGCAGCGGGAACGGGCGCGGGATCTCGTGCTCGTCCGTCATGCCGAGGAGGTAGGGCAGGTCGCCGACCGACACGACGAGCGTGTCCGGCGCGGGCTTCGCGTTCGGCCCGACCACCGCGTCGATCACGCGCGAGCGCGCGATCATGGCGGCGATCTTGGGGCTGGCGCGGTACTGCACGGCGGCGCCGCGGGCGCGCAGCGCGGCCGCGAAGCGGAGGAAGAAGATCTCGTCGCCCAACCCCTGGTCGGGCAGCGCCAGCACGCTCCGCCCCTTGAGGTTGGCGGGCAGCGGCTCGCGGTGCACGCCGACGCCGACCGACTGCTTCGCGTCGCGCACGAGGTAGTCGCGCCAGCCGAGCGCGAAGTCGCCGGCGGCGAGCCGCAGCACCGCGCGGTTCATGCGCGCATCGACGTGGCCGGGGTCGAGCGCAAGCGCGCGGTCGAGCGCCTCGCGCGCCGCGTTCGGCTTCCCCGCCTTGCGCAGCGCGTGCCCGAGATTGGCGTGGGCGTCGGCATAGTTGGGCGCGATCGCGATCGCCCGGTCGTAGCACTCGAAGGCGTCGACGATCTCGCCGCGCCGCTCGAGCACGGCGCCGAGGTTGGAGTGCGCGGCGGCGCACATCGGATCGATCTCGAGCGCGCGGCGGAACACGGATTCGGCCTCGATGAGGCGGCCCTCGGTCTCGGCGATGGCGCCGATGCCGATGATCGCCTCGACGCAGCTCGGATCGGTCTCGAGCGCCTCGAGGAAGTGGGCGAGCGCACCTTCGGTGTCGCCGCGGGCGCACAGGAGGTTGCCGAGATTGACGCGGGCCTCGATGCAGCCCTCGTCGATGCCGAGCGCGGTCTCGAAGGCGGCGCGCGCCTCGTCGGCCCGGCGCATGCGCACCAGCGCGACGCCGAGCGCCGCGCGCGCGACGGCGTCGTTCGGCGCGACCGCGCAGGCCGACTGCAACAGGGTGAAGGATTCGGCGGTGCGGCCCTCGCGCTCGACGACGCGGGCAAGCGCGAGATAGGCGGGCGCGTGATCGGGCGCGGCCTCGACGGCGGCGCGGTAGCTTTCCTCGGCGCGCCCCTGGTCGCCGAGGGTTTCCTTGGCCGAGCCGAGCCCCATCAACGCCGCCGCGTAGTGCGGCCGGATCGCGACCGCGCGCCGGTAGGAAGCCGCCGCCTCTTCGAGCCGTCCGGTCTCGGACAACAGGTTGCCGAGATTGAGATAGGCCTCGGCGAAGTCCTCGCGCACCGCGATGGCGCGGCGGTAGGCGCCCTCGGCGTCCTTGTGGCGGCCGGTGCGGCGCAGCGCCGATCCCAGGCTGTTCAACAGCTCGGCGTTCTTGGGCGCGACGCGCGCGGCGCGCTCGAGCGCCTCGGCGGCCGCGGCGAAGTCGCCGTCGGCCAAATGAATCGCGCCTAGCAAGTGGAGCGCGTTGGCATCGCCCGGATGGCGCGCCAGCACCGCGTCGAGCCCGGTGGCGGCGTCCTGCATGCGCCCGGCGCGGTAATGCGCGAGCGCCTGCTCGAGCCCGCTCTGGATGTCGGGCGCGAGCGGCGGGGAGGTGGCTTTGCGGGGTTGCGCCATGGGTACGGGGCGATGCGTGGACCCGCAGACGCTAGGCGTTCCAGCATTGAGAAAGGATTAAGGGCGGTCGCCGCCGCTTGACCGGATTCCGCTTGTCTTTAATGTCCCGGTCGGGCGGCCTCTTGCGCGCCGATCGAGGGGGCAATCGTGGCAGATGCATGCGACGTCGTGGTCGTCGGTTCCGGCCATAACGGGCTGATCGCCGCCGCCTATCTCGCCAAGGCCGGGCACAAGGTGCTGGTGCTCGAGAAGAACGACTATCTCGGCGGCGGCGTCGCGACCGCGGAGATCGTCGCCCCGGGCTTCCGCCACGATCTCCATTCGGCGACCCATGTCGTCATCCAGGCGAACCCGCTGATCGTCAACGACGAGCTCGGGCTGATCGCGCGCCACGGCCTCCGGTACGTCTATCCCGAGGCGGTGTTCTCGACGATCTTCGAGGACGGCACCTCGATCGTCACCTACCAGGACATCGACCGCACCTGCGCCTCGATCGCCGCGATTTCGCCGAAGGACGCCGATGCCTACCGGCGCTTCGCCGCGAAGAGCGCCGAGCTCCTGCCCTTGATCGTCGCCGGCATGTTCGTGCCGCCCGTGCCGCAGGGCGCGCTGTGGGCGCTCCTCGACCAGAGCCCGCAGGGGCGCGAGCTGATGCACGCCATGCAGAAATCGATGCTCGACATCGTGCGCGAATGGTTCGAGAGCGAGAAGGTGATGATCCACCTCTTGAAGTTCGCGGCCGAGATGCTGGTCGCGCCCGACGAGAAGGGCACCGGTCTCATCCTGTTCAACATGCCGGGCTTCGTGCACCGCTACCCGTCGGGCGTGCCGGTGGGCGGCAGCGCCGCGCTGACCGATGCTCTCGTGCGTTGCCTCCGATCGCACGGGGCGGAGCTGCGAACCGAAACCGAGGTCGCCAAGGTGCTGGTCGAGGGCGGGCGTGCGGCCGGGGTGCGGCTCGCCGATGGCGAGACGATCCGCGCCAGGACGGCGGTCATCGGCCAGATCCACCCCTGGCTTCTGCCGCAAATGGTCGATGGGCTCGATGCTCGCGTCGCCGCCAAGGCGACGGCGACCAAGACCGCGAGCTTCTCGATCATGACGGCGCATTTCGCGCTTTACCAGGCGCCGCGTTACCGCGCGGACAACGGCGCGGCCGAGGTCGCGCTCGTCAACTTCGCGCCGGCGACGCTCGAGGGGCTCTTGCGCGTGTTCGACGCGTTCCGCTACGGCGAGCTCTCGGACCA
>DASWLB010000165.1:0-4405 GCA_036396315.1 Alphaproteobacteria bacterium | reverse complement strand
GAGCGGGCGGAGAAGATCGTGTTCGGCGACGGCGAACCCTGGCCCTACGGCATCGAGCCGAACCGCACGACAATCGACGCCTTCCTCCGGTTCTGCTACGAGCAGGGCGTCACCGCGCGCCACCTGAAGGCGGAGGAGATTTTCGCCAAGGAGACGCAGCGGAGCTTCAAGGTGTGAGGCGCAGCGCTCCGGAAACGCCGATGCCCCCCAAGCGCAACCCGCTCAACCTGAACCCGCTTCAGCTCCGGACGTTGGCTGTGTTGCAGGAGCTCGCGCGCCATCCCGAGACCTCGACCAAGATCGAGGAATCGGGGTCCGTGATGATCACCAACTTCCCGCACCCGCACGGCGACCATATGCACGTAGGCAGCCGCGTGGTGCTCGCGCGCGATGCAAGCGGGCTCCGGAACCCGTCGGTGTGGACCGCGCTCGAGCGCAAAGGGCTGACGCATGGCAGCTTCCCGCTCGCGATTGTGGTCACCGAGGCGGGGCTCGCCTACGATACCGGGGTCGCCGAGACGATCCTGCACGGCGCGCCGGACTGAGGAAACGCTGTATGCTGTTCGACGACGCCTCATCCTTCGAGACGCCGGCTTCGCCGGCTCCTCAGGATGAGGATGTTTCTTTCGATCTTCCTCATCCTGAGGAGCGCGCGCAGCGCGCGTCTCGAAGGATGAGGGATGGCGATCGGGTGAGGTTGTCGCGATGAACGCGGCGATCGCACGGCTGGGTGACGAGCGGGTCCGCCTGGTCGGTCTCATCAGCGCCGGCCATTTCATGAGCCATTTCTTCATCCTGGTTCTGTATCCGGTGCTGCCGCTCGTCGCCGCCGATCTGGGCGTCGGGTTCGCGCTTTTGGGTGCGGTACTGACGGCGTATTCCATCGCCAACGCGGTGTGCCAGATCCCGATGGGATTCCTGGTCGATCGTTTCGGTGGCCGTTTGGTGCTCTCTGCCGGGCTCGGCCTGCACGGGCTCGCCTTCGCCTCGGTGTGGTTCACCGAGTCCTACTGGGCTTTGTTCGCCGCCTACGCGGTCGCCGGGGTCGGCCAGGCCGTGTTCCATCCCGCCGACTACGCCATCCTGTCGGCGCGCATCGACCGGTCGTATCTCGGCCGCGCGGTCTCGGTCCACACCTTCGCCGGCAATGTCGGGTGGGGTCTTGCGCCGCCCGTCGTTCTCGTCCTCACCGCGCTCGTGAACTGGCGCTTCGCATTCCTCATGGTCGGGCTCGTCGCCTTCGCGATCGCGGTCATCATCTATGCCCAGCGGGACCTCGTCGGGCGCGCGGCCCCGCAAGCCGTGCGTCCTGCCGACGCCCAGGGCAAGCGTCCGTCGACGTTCCGCGACGGGCTCAAGCTGATGAAGAGCCCGGCGCTCCTCATCCTGTTCGCGTTCTTCCTGTTCTCGAGCCTGGCCGGAAGCGGCATCAACTCGGTGACCGTCGTTTCGCTCATGCGCATCTACGAGACGGACATCATCGGCGCCAACGTGCCGCTCACCGGATACCTATGGGGCACCGCGGCCGGCGTGCTGGTGGGCGGCTGGCTCGCCGACCGATTCAACCGGCCCAACCTGATCGCGGGCGGATCGATGCTCGGCGCGGCCGTGTGCATCGCCATCGTGCCGCTCGGCATCTTGCCGCTCGCCTTAGTGGTCGTGGCGATGACCCTGGTCGGGACATTCACCGGCGCGGCCGCGCCCTCGCGCGATATCCTGGTGCGCCAGGCGAGCGGGCCCAACACGGTCGGCGTCGCGTTCGGGTTCACCTCGACCGGGTTCTCGGTCGCCGGCGCGACAATGCCGCCCCTGTTCGGCATTCTGCTCGACACCGGACGCATGGACATCGCCTACGGGATCATGGTGGCGGCGCTGCTGGTCGCGGTCGTCGCCTGCTACAGCCGCGGCGGCGACACACCGAGGTGAACGGGGCGGCTTCCGGCGAATACCGGCGCGTCCTCCGCCTTGCGCTGCCGATCATCCTGTCGAACGTGTCGGTGCCGCTGCTCGGCGCGGTCGACACCGCCGTCGTCGGCCATTTGCCCGGTCCGCAATATCTCGGCGCCGTCGCGATCGGCGCGACGGTCTTCAGCTTCCTCTATTGGGGATTCGGTTTCCTGCGCATGGCGACGACGGGCTTCGTCGCCCAGGCGGTCGGCCGCCGCGACGGCGACGAGCTGCGTGCCGCCATCGCGCGCGCGCTGGTCATCGGGTTCGCGGTCTCGCTCGCGCTGATCGCGTTCCAGGCGCCGATCGGCTGGGCAGCCTTTGCGCTGTTCGAGGCGAGCCGCGAGGTGGAGGAACTCGCGCGGATCTATTTCGACGTCCGCATCTGGGGCGCGCCGGCGACGCTCGCCAACTACGCCTGTCTCGGCGCGCTCCTCGGGATGCAGCGCGTGAAGGCGGCGCTCCTTCTCCAGCTGTGGATGAACGGGCTGAACATCGCGCTCGACCTCCTGTTCGTGCCGGTGCTGGGATGGGGCGTGTGGGGCGTCGCGCTCGCGACCGTGATCGCCGAGTATGCCGCGGTCGCGGTCGGGCTCGCGCTCGTCGCGCGCGGCGTCCGGCCGATCGCCGGGCGCCTCACCCGCAACCAGGTCCTGGCGCCGGAGCGGCTGTCCGGCACGCTCGCGGTCAACCGCGACATCTTCATCCGCACCGTGTGCCTGATCGCCGCCTTCGCGCTGTTCACCGCCGAGGGCGCGCGGATGGGCGATCTGACGCTTGCCGCGAACGCGGTGCTGATGAACTTCCAGACTTTCATGGCCTACGCGCTCGACGGGTTCGCCCAGGCGGCCGAGGCGTTGATCGGCGCCGCGGTCGGGTCGCGCGACCGGGCGGCGTTCCGCGCGGCGGTGCGCGCCTCCACCGTGTGGGCCACAGTCCTCGCCGTCGCTTTCGCCGCCACCTATGCGCTTGCCGGTGCCGTGCTGATCGGCGTCCTCACGGGTCTCCCCGAAGTGCGGGCGCTCGCGCTCGCCTTCCTGCCGTGGGCGGCGCTGTCGCCGGCGATCTCCATCTGGAGCTTCCAGCTCGACGGCATCTTCATCGGGGCGACGCGCGGGCGCGACCTGCGCAACGCGATGCTGGTCTCGCTCGCCGTTTATGTCGCGGCGGTAGCGACGCTGGTGCCGCCGCTCGGCAATCACGGGTTGTGGCTCGCCTTCTTCGTGTTCATGGCGACGCGGGCGGTGACGCTGGCGCTGCGCTATCCGGCGCTCGTCCGGAGCCTCGCCGGATCGCCGGGAATCGCGTAGAACGGCGCGGGTGCGGGCGAGGGGATGACGATGAAAGACCGGAACGAAAGTGCGAGGGCCATGGCTGCGCCCGGGTTCGCGGCGACGCCGATCAGCCGGCTGATCGCCTCGCCCTACAGCGCGGGCGTGCTCGCCATGCTGTTCTGGGCGGGGTCGTTCGCCATGGTGCGCGGCGTCGCCCTCACCGTGCCGCCGGTCGGGCTGTCGTTCTGGCGCGCCGCGGTCGCCGCCGCGATCTTCGTCGTCTGGGCTTGGCCGTATCTCGCTCGCGAGATACCGGACCTGCGGCGGCGAACCTGGGGACTCGTCTGGCTCGGCCTGATCCAGACCTTCGGCAACACGGCCTCGATGATCGCGATGCATTCGACGACCGTGATCAACGCCGGCTTTATCAACGCCATGATCTCGGTCGAGATCGTTGTGTTCGCCTGGCTGATCTATCGCGAGACGGCGACCCGTCTGCAGGTTGTGGGCATCGCGATCTCGCTCGCCGGCGTGCTGGCGTTGGTCGCCCGCGGCGACCCGGCGGTGCTTTTCGGCCTCGACTTCAACCGCGGCGACCTGTGGATATTCCTCGCTGTATTGTGCTGGGCGCTGTATGCCGCGACGGTGCGACGCCTGACCGCCGGGTTGAGCCCGCGATCGGTGCTTGCCGCCATGTCGGTCTATGGCGCGCTCGGCACGCTGCCGTTCTACCTGTGGGAGCATTTCGTCGCCGGATGGCGCATCGAGCTCGATGTGGCGTTCTATACCTCGCTGTTTTACATCGCGCTGTTTCCGTCGGTGTTCGCGATCGCCCTGTGGACGCGGACGCTCCGGATCATGGGTGCGCAGCGTGCCTCGGTGATGGAGCACCTGATCCCGGTATTCAGCGTGCTGTTCGGCGTCATTCTCTTGGGCGAGAGGCTCGAGCTGTATCACGGGCTGGGCGCCGCCCTGATCGCCGTCGGCATCTATCTGACCGCGGTTCTGCGCAGTAAAGGCGCCGCAGGCCACTAGCGGCGGCTTTGACCTGAAAACCAGCCGTCCAAAATGTCCGATAAATACTCGGATATTCTTGTTACAAATCGAAACAAATACTCATAAAACGCGCGGCGAAAGGCTTTGACTCCTTGGCCGCCACAATTCATACCTAGTCCTGCCTCCGT
>DASWLB010000164.1:0-9171 GCA_036396315.1 Alphaproteobacteria bacterium | reverse complement strand
CTGCACCGTCATGTGCAGGCAGCCGGCGACGCGCGCGCCTTTGAGCGGTTTCTTCGCGCCGTATTCGGCGCGCAACGCCATCAGTCCCGGCATCTCGGTCTCGGCCAGCGAAATCTCGCGCCGGCCCCAGCCGGCGAGCTCAATGTCGGCGACCGTGTAGTCGTTGCTCATGACGTCT
This sequence comes from Alphaproteobacteria bacterium, assembly GCA_036396315.1. Taxonomy (GTDB): domain Bacteria; phylum Pseudomonadota; class Alphaproteobacteria; order MPNO01; family DASWLB01; genus DASWLB01. The sequence continues at coordinate 8,993 of DASWLB010000164.1, read as the reverse complement.
CCGGAGGTTCGTCTTCTTGCGGGCAAGGCGCTCAGTACCAGCCGCGCCCGGTGCGGGCAAGGCACATTCCCATTGGGCGGCGTGGGAATTTTATTGGGACGGTTCCCACCGACCGTTCACTCCTCATAGAATCCGGCCGCGACCAGGCGGACGAGGGCATCGACCGCCGCCCGCGCATCCTTGCCGGTCGCGCGGATGGTGATCTTGGTGCCCTTGGCGGCGGCCAGCATCATCAGCCCCATGATCGAGTGACCGGACACGGTCTGGCCCTTGGATTGCACCTTGACCTCGGCCGCGAACCCGTCGGCGAAGCGCACGAAGGAAGCCGCGGCGCGGGCGTGCAGCCCCTTGGTGTTGACGATCACGACCTGCCGCGAGACGCCGCGCGCGGCGGGCGACGGCGCGCGGCTCATCGCGTCTGGTCGGCGAGCAGCCGCGAGGCGACATTGATGTATTTGCGCCCGGCCTCCTGCGCCTCGGCCACGGCCTGGGCCAGCGGATGGCTCGCGCGCACGCTCGCGAGCTTGACCAGCATCGGCAGGTTCACCCCGGCGATTACCTCGACCTTGGCCTCGTCCATCACCGAGATGGCGAGATTCGACGGCGTGCCGCCGAACATGTCGGTGAGCACCACGACGCCCGCGCCGTCGTTGACGCGGACGATGCCCTCGAGGATGTCCTTGCGCCGGCGCCCCATGTCGTCGTCCGCGCCGATGCACACCGTCGCGATGCCGGTCTGCTTGCCGACCACGTGTTCGAGCGCCGCGACGAGCTCGACAGCGAGCCGGGCGTGGGTGACGAGCACTATTCCGATCATGAATTCGCCCCCGATGTCGCGCCAAGGTCCATGTCGCGGTGGAACACGCTCGCGCGCTGGCCTTCGGCGCCGAGCCAAGCGGCCAACCGCTCGGCCACGTAGACCGAACGGTGCCGCCCGCCGGTGCAGCCGACGGCGATGGTGAGATAGCTCTTGCCCTCCTGCCGGTAGCGCGGCAGGAGCGGCGCGAGCAGGCCGGTGAGCGAATCGAAGAACGCGGGAAAATCCCGGTCCGCCTCGATGAACCGGCCGACCTCGCGGTCGAGCCCGGTGTGCGGGCGCAAGCCATCCACGTAGTGCGGGTTGGCGAGGAAGCGCACGTCGAACACGATGTCGGCCTCGCGCGGCACGCCGCGCCGGTAGGAGAACGAGGTGACGAACACCGACAGGCCCGGGGTGCTTTCGAGCGCGAAATGGCCGCGCAGCACGCGCTGCAGCGCGCCCAAGGTAAGGTCCGAGGTGTCGATCACCACATCGGCGCGGGCCAAGAGCGGCGCCACCAGCGAGCGCTCGTGGCGGATGCCGTCGGCGAGCGGCCGGTCGGCGGCGAGCGGATGGCGCCGGCGCGTCTCGGTATAGCGGCGCTGCAGCGCCTCGTCGCCCGCGTCGAGGAACAGGAGCCGCACCTCGAAACCGGGACGGCGGATCAGCTCCTCGATCTCCTCGAGCACGGTGCCGGCGGCGAAGTCGCGCGTGCGGATGTCGACGCCGATCGCGAGCGGATGGCGCGGCGCTCGGCCCACCAGGTTGGCGAGCAGCGACAGCGGCAGATTGTCCACCGCCTCGTAGCCGATGTCCTCGAGCGCCTTGAGCGCGCTCGAACGGCCCGCCCCCGACATGCCGGTGACCAGGATCACGCGCGTGATGGCGGGATCGGCCAGCGCGGCACCCCCGGCCCCGGACGGCAGCGCGGTTCGGTCGTCGGTCGTCACGGGGCGAGTTTATCGCGTGCGGCGGCGCGGACGGCAAGGCGAACCTTCGCCGCCGCGGAGGCCTCGAACGCGGCGAGCGCCAGGCGAGGCAGGCGCACCCCCAGGATCGTGCGGGTGGCGGGGCGGGGAAGCCGGGCGACCCGGCCGGCGGGCACGAGATCGACGATCAGCCGGAGGCGCGCGCGGGCGGCGGGCCGGACCGCGAGGATGCCCAAGCCGCGCGCCTCGATCAGGCCGCGAATCGCCCGGGGCGCGGTCGCGACCAGCGTATCGCCCCGGCGCGCGACCGCCACCCGGTCGTCGGCGACGAGCCGGGCGCCCGCGTCGATCAGACGGAGCGCGAGGTCGGACTTGCCGGCGCCCGGCCGGCCGCGGATCAGGACGCCGCGCCCGCCGATGGCGACGCAGCTCGCGTGCAGCTGGGCGGTGCGCCGCGCGGTCAATTCGCGGGCAGGCGGACCGTGAACCGCGCGCCGCGGATCGAGCCGTCGGGGGCGCGGCGGTTCTCGGCCCAGATGCGGCCGCCATGGGCCGACACGATCTGGCGCGAGATCGACAATCCGAGGCCGGAATGGGTGCCGAACTTTTCGCTTTCCGGCCGTTCCGAATAGAAGCGCTCGAAGATCCGCTCCTCGCTGCCCTCGGGGATTCCCGGTCCGTCGTCCTCGACGGTGAACTGCGCCTGGCCGTCCGCCCGCGCGCCCCGCACCACCACCGCGCCGCCCGGCGGGCTGAACGAGATCGCGTTCGAGATCAGGTTGTTGAACACCTGGGCGAGGCGCCCTTCGATGCCCCGCACCATGAGCGCGCCGGCCCCGCCGCCGTCGTAGCGGAGGCCCGGCGCGGCCGCGTCCTCCTCGGCGGTCTCGCCGCGCGCGCCGACGAGCGCGGCGACGAGCCGGCCGAGATCGACCCGCTCCATCGCCTCGCGCGACAGCGCGGCATCGAGGCGCGAGGCGTCCGAAATGTCGGTGATCAGCCGGTCGAGCCGCGTCACGTCGTCCTGGATGATGGACATCAGGCGGCGCTGCTGCTCCGGGTTGGTGACCCGCGCCGCCGTCTCGACCGCGCTCCGCAGCGAGGTGAGCGGATTCTTGATCTCGTGCGCCACGTCGGCCGCGAAGGATTCGATCGCGTCCATGCGCAGCCACAGCGCTTCGGTCATCTCGCGCAAGGCTCCCGACAGATCGCCGATCTCGTCGTGGCGCGAGGTGAAGTCGGGCAGCGTCTGGCCGCGGCCCTGGCCGCGGCGCACCTGCTCCGCCGCGGCGGCGAGGCGGCGCATCGGCCGCGCGATGGTGCCGGCGAGGTAGAACGACACCAGCACCGTGACCGCGAGCGCGACGCCGAACACCCGCAGGATGCCGATGCGAACGTCGGCGACGGCGCGGTCGACGTTCGCGCTCGTCGTCGTCAGCATGACGACGCCCAGCACCTGCTTGAACCGCTGTACCGGCACGGCGGCGCTGATCACCTGGCGGCCGGACGGCAGGACGCGCACCGCGCCCGCCGATTCGCCGTTGAGCGCGATGACCGCCTCGTCGTAGTCGAAGGCGCGCTGGATCGGCTTCTCGAAATAGAGTTCCGGCTCGGTCGCGCCGGTGATCCAGTCGGCGAGACGCTCATAGAGCGTGAAGACCGATTCGGCCGAGAGCGCGTCGTCCTCCTCGACGTTCTGCAGCACCTCGACCTGCACCACCCCGCCCGGACCGCCGAGTTGGCGCGAATCCGCGACCATGTTGCCCTGGGCGTCGAACAGGCGGGCCTGCGAATCGGTCGGCTGCACCAGGCGGCGCAGCATGGAGCGTGCCACCGCGGCGCGGATCGACTGCGTGCCGTCGTCGCCGGTGCCGACCGCGCCCTCGGCGAGCGCGCCGGCGAAGATCTGCGCCTGGGTGGTGAGCGAGCCCATCTCGGCGTCGATCAGGCCGCTGCGGTACTGGCCGAGATAGAGCAGCCCCGCGACCAGGATCGCGAGCGCGAGCACGTTGAGCGACAGGATGCGCCAAGTGATCGGCGAGATCGCCCGGCGCTGGCGCGGGCGCGCGGCGGGGAGATCGCGGTCGGGATCGGCCGGCCGGCCCGCCGCCTTCGTGGATTCGGCGGCGGCGGGATCGGGACGCGCGGCGCGCGTCTCAGCCGTCGCGATAGCGGTAGCCGATGCCGTAGAGCGTCTCGATCTGGGCGAAATTTGCGTCGACGGCCCGGAACTTCTTTCTGAGCCGCTTGATGTGGCTGTCGATCGTTCGATCGTCGACATAGACATGCTCGCCGTAGGCGGCATCCATCAGCTGGTCGCGGCTCTTGACGTGGCCCGGCCGCTGGGCGAGCGCCTTCACGATCAGGAACTCGGTCACCGTCAGGTCAACCGTGCCGCCCTTCCAGGTGCACAGGTGGCGCGTCGGGTCGAGCACCAGCTCGCCCCGCGTCAGCGCGGGCGCCGCCTCGCCGGACTCGCCCTCGCCGCCTTCATTGCGGCGCAACAGCGCCCGGATGCGCTCGACCAGGAGACGCTGGGAGAACGGCTTCTTGATATAGTCGTCGGCCCCCATGCGCAAGCCGAGGATTTCATCCACCTCCTCGTCCTTGGAGGTGAGGAAGATCACCGGGATCGCGCTCTGGCGCCGGAGCCGCTGCAACAGCTCCATCCCGTCCATGCGCGGCATCTTGATGTCGAGGATGGCGAGGTCGACCGGCCGGGTGCCGAGCCCGCGGAGCGCCGAGGCGCCGTCCGCATAGCTGTGCACCTTGAAGCCCTCGGCCTCGAGCGCCATCGTGACCGAGGTCAGGATGTTGCGGTCGTCGTCGACGAGGGCAATGGTATGCGACACGCCGAAGCCCTTTTCCCCGGGTTCCGGACGCTTGGCGTCCGTGGCATTTGGGCCGGGAGATTCGGGTCTCTCGCCCGCAGCGTCAAGGGTTTGCGGTACGTCCGTAGCGAGCTTGCCTGGCATGGGCCCCCTCCCCTCCATTAGCTCGACCCGCGGATATCAAGCGAATCGGGCGGAAATGCGGCACCTCCGGGGCGCCGGCGCGGCGCGGTTGACGGGGCAGGCGTCACGACGCCAGATTGGCAACCGATGGAGGATGAGCCCGCCTCTGCCGCGCTCGCCGCCCGGCGCCTGATCGAGGGCAGCCGGCACGCCGTCTTGTGCACGTCGATGAGCGACGGCGCGCCCTACGGGTCGCTGGTGGCGGTGGCGCAGGATCGAGGCGGGGGGCCGCTTCTATTCCTGTCGGACCTCGCCGAGCATTCGAAGAACCTGCGGTCCGATGCACGGGCGGCACTGGTCTATCGCCCGCCCGACGGGCCGGGCGACCCGTTGGCGCTCCCGCGCGTGACGGCCCTCGGACGCGTGCTGCGCGAGGGCGGCCCGGACTGCCTCGCCGATTACCTGGCGCGTCACCCGGAGGCCGAGCGCTACACGGCGTTCCGGGATTTTAACCTGTACCGGATGACCGTCGAGCGCGCGCATCTGGTGGCCGGCTTCGGCCGGATCCATTGGATCGACGCCGCCGCGCTATTTGCGGCTGCATAAGGCGCGAGGTTGCAATCCGGCGGCGCGCGCGGCTATGCTTTGGGCATCGAGGCGCCACCGCACGGCGTCGCGGGGGCGAAGCCTTCCCATTCGCCGCCGAAAACGGGCGCGGCATCCAAGAGCCCGGGAGGAAACTCGTGGACCACTCAGGATCGCATATCAGCAGCTACGGGCTCGAGAACCACGGCCTCAGCGACGTCGAGGTTGCGCACTGGAACTACGGCACGCCGGCGCTCTACGAGCAGGCGCTGCAGCGGCGCGAGGGGCTCGTTTCCGCCGACGGCGCGCTGGTCACCAAGACCGGCGAGTACACCGGCCGATCGCCGAGCGACAAGTTCTTCGTCGACGAGCCGGGCAGCCGCGCCGACATCTGGTGGGGCAGCGTCAACCAGCCGATCTCGGAGAAGCATTTCGACGTCGTGCACAAGCGGATGCTCGACTACCTCAAGGGCTCCGAGGTGTACGTGCAGGACGTCTATGCCGGCGCCGATCCCGCATACCGCTTGCCGGTGCGCATCGTCACCGAGAACGCCTGGCACAGCCTGTTCGCGCGCAACATGTTCATCCTGCCCGCACCGCAGGACCTCGCCGGCTTCCGCCCGGAATACACGGTGATCCAGGCGCCCGACTTCCACTCCAACCCCGATACCGACGGCACCCGCACCGAGGTGTGCGTGCTGGTCAACCTCAAGACGAAGATGGTTCTGGTCGGCGGCAGCCATTACACCGGCGAGATCAAGAAGTCGGTGTTCACGCTGCTCAACTACATCCTGCCCGCCAAAGACGTGCTGCCGATGCACGCCTCGGCGAACATCGGGCCGAACGGCGACACGGCGATCTATTTCGGCCTGTCGGGCACCGGCAAGACGACGATCTCTTCCGATGCGACGCGCACGCTCATCGGCGACGACGAGCACGGCTGGTCCGACCACGGCGTGTTCAACTTCGAGGGCGGCTGCTACGCCAAGACCATCCACCTGTCGGCCGATGCCGAGCCCGAGATCTACGCCGCGTCGCGCCGCTTCGGCACCGTGCTCGAGAACGTCGTGCTCGATCCGGTGACGCGCGTGCCCGACTTCGACGACGATTCGCTCGCCGAGAACGCGCGCTCGTCCTACCCGCTGTCCTACATCCCGAACGCGAGCAAGAGCGGCATGGGCGGCCACCCGAAGAACGTCATCATGCTGACCGCGGACGCGTTCGGTGTGCTGCCGCCGATCAGCCAGCTCACGCCCGAGCAGGCGATGTACCACTTCCTGTCGGGCTACACCGCGCGCGTCGCCGGCACCGAGCGCGGCGTAACCGAGCCGCAGGCGACGTTCTCGACTTGCTTCGGCGCGCCGTTCCTGCCGCGCCACCCGACGGTATACGCGAAGCTCTTGGGCGAGAAGATCGCGCGCCACGGCGCCAAGTGCTGGCTGGTGAACACGGGCTGGAGCGGCGGCGCCTACGGCGTCGGCCAGCGCATGAAGATCGCCTACACCCGCGCGATGGTGCGCGCCGCGCTCGACGGCAAGCTCGCCTCCGTCCCGCTCGCGCCCGATCCCAATTTCGGGCTCCTGATTCCGGCGAACGTGCCGGACGTGCCGAAGAACGTGCTGTCGCCGCGCAACACGTGGAAGGACAAGCGGGGCTACGACGACACCGCGAAGAAGCTCGCCCAGCAGTTCGAGGCGAACTTCAAGCAGTACGAGAGCCACGTCGACGCCAAGGTCAAGGCGGCGGCGATCCATTCCGCGGGGTGAGGCCGCGTCGCGGTTCCGCGCCGTTACAGCTCGACGTCGACCGTGACCGGCACGTGGTCGGACGGCGTGTCCCAGCCGCGCGCCTCGCGCAGCACGCGGGCCGATTTGAGCTGGCCGCGCATCGCGGGCGCGACCCAGACATGGTCGAGCCGGCGCCCGCGGTCGTCGCCCGGCCAGGTGCGGTTGCGGTAGCTCCACCAAGTGTAGAGCTTCTCCTCGGGCGGCACGAAGTGGCGCACCGCGTCGACCCAGCCGTGCGCCGCCATCACCGCCTTCAGCCCCTCGGTCTCGACCGGGGTGTGCGACACCACGTCGAGCAGCTGCTTGTGCGACCACACGTCGGTCTCCAAGGGCGCAATGTTGAGATCGCCGACCAGGATGCGCCGACCCTTGGCGAGCCCCTTCGACCATTCGGTCATCGCCGCGATGAAGTCGAGCTTGTGCGCGAACTTGTCGTTCGCCTTGGGGTCCGGCACGTCGCCGCCCGCCGGAACGTAGAAATTGTGCAGCTCCACCCTGCCCGGCAAATGGGCGACGATGTGGCGGCAATCGTCGCGCCCGCACCAGTCGGCGCGCGGCCCCTCGGCGAGCTTCGCGCGCGAGAGGATGGCGACGCCGTTGTAGCTCTTCTGGCCGCGGATCAGCACGTGCTCGAAGCCGAGCGCGCGCACGCCGTCGATCGGGAACACCGTGTCGTCCGCCTTGGTCTCCTGCAGGCAGACGATGTCGGGCTTGAGCGCGGCGACGACGCGCTTGAGCAGCGGCAGGCGCAGCCGGACCGAGTTGATGTTCCAGGTGGTGATGCGCACGGCAGGTTTATCGCGCCGCGCCGGCGCGGAGTCTAGGCGGCGCGCACCGCGCCGCGCTGCGTGGGTGTCGCGGCGCGCTCCGCTTGGCGCTCGCGCGTCGCTTCCCCGAACGACTTGAGGAGCTCGCGCGACAGCCCTTCCTCCTCGTGGTGCGCCTCGGCGTGCCACTGCACGCCTACGGCGAAGCGCCGCGCGCCGGCGACGCACACGCCCTCGACGAGCCCGTCCGGCGCCCTGGCCTCGATCTCGAGCCCGTCGGCGAGGCGGTCGATGCCCTGGCCGTGCAAGGAGTTGACCTCGACCTCGCTCACCCCGACCAATCGCTCGAACATGCCGCCGGGGGTGAGGATGAGCTTGTGGCGGTTCTGGTAGATGCCGCGGCGGTGGCGGCGGCGATGGTCCAGCATGCCGTCGACCAGGTGGACGCGGTAATGCAGGGTGCCGCCGAGCGCGACGTTCATCTCCTGGATGCCGCGGCACACGCCGAACACCGGCACGCCGCGGTCGATGCAGGCGCGGATCAGCGGCAAGGTCAGCGCATCGCGGTCGGGATCGCGGATCTCGTCGTCGGGGAAGGGCCGGCCGCCGTAATGGTGCGGCTCGACGTTGGCGCGCCCGCCCGGCAGGAAAAGCCCGTCGAGCCGGCGCGCGAGGTCGGCGACGTCGGTGTCCTCGGCGATCGCCGGGATCAGCATCGGCACGACGCCCGCGACGCGCGCCAGCGCGTGCAAATAGCGTTCGGCGATGCCGTGGTGGCGAACCTTGCGCTTGGCGACGAGACTGATGCCGGTCGTGACGCCGACCAGCGGCTTCAAGGACTCTTCCGACATGGCTCGCAACCTATCACGACGGGTCCGGGCCCGGCAAGCGCCGCACGCCCGATTCCGTCCAACTCCTCATTTGATTTCAAGGTCTTGATGAATTCCCGCCGGGCCGGCGGGCGATCAATCGAAGGTCATCCGATCGTAGCCGCTCTCGTTGTACTCGAAAAGCTTTTCGTCGAGGTTAACGCCCTTCTCGGGATCGAGCAGCGCGACGCGCGTCTCGATGCCCTGGGCGTCGGTCACCACCCATTGGCGCAGCTCGAGCGGAGAGCCCTGGAACACGAGCACGAGGCGGCCCTCGTCCTCGGCGCCCTTGCGCACCATGCC
>DASWLB010000163.1:0-2340 GCA_036396315.1 Alphaproteobacteria bacterium | reverse complement strand
GGCGGCATGATCGGGTGAGCCTCGGGCGCACCGCGCCCCAGGCGGGAGCCCGTGTCATGAAGCTCGTGCGCGCTGCCGCTCTTTTCGTCTGTCTCGCCGTCCTCGGCGGGTGCGCCGCCGTCGCGCTCACGGCGGGCGGCATCGCGGGCGGCGCCGGCGTCGATCACACCTTGAACGGCATCGCCTACAAGACCTTCGCCGCGCCGATCGACAACGTGCGGCTCGCCACCCTCAAGACGCTCAAGCGCATGGACATGGGCGTCAGGAACGACGCGAAGACCGAGACGGGTTGGGAAATCACCGCCGCCGCCATCGAGCGCGAGATCAACATCGAGCTCGAGGCGGTGACCCAGCGCGCGACGCGCATGCGCGTCGTCGTCAGCAAGGGCGACCTGTTCTTCAAGGACGCGGCGACCGGAACGGAGATCATCGTGCAGACCGCGGAAGCCTTGGCGCAGCAAGCCAAGCGTTGATCGGTGGGGGCCCGTAGGATGGAGGACAGATCATGAAACGCATCGCCACACTCGCCATGATCGCGCAGCTCGCCCTCGGCGGGGCCGCGCTCGCCCAGACCGAAACGCCGAGCGAGGGCAATTCGATCGCCGGCTCCTACGACAAGCTGTCGTCCGGCAACAGGAAGGTCGCCGACTCGCTGTTCGACGGCCAGTCGATCGGCCCGAACGGCGGCGAGGCGTGGTCGCTCGACCGAATCGCGGCCGAACACCAGTCGGGCCGCGGCTGGGGCGAAATCTTCAAGCAGATGAAGGCCGACGGCGTGACCGACGCGAGGAACCTGGGCGAGCTGGTGAGCGGCCGCTACCAGGCGCGCACAGCGACGACGTCCGGCTCGACCGGTCCCCAGCCCGTCACCATCGTCACCGGCACCGGCCGCACCAAGACGGTCGGCACGATCCGCGGCGACTCGAGCGCCGGCCCGGGCAAGAGCGCGACCGCCGGAACCAACGGCAAGGGCAACGCGGCCGCAACGAGCTCGGCGGTCGTCACCGCGCGCGGCAACAGCGCGAACGCGGGCGCATCCGCGGCGCGCGGCAATTCCGGCAAGGCGCGATAACCGGCCGGTCGCGAATCGCCGCGGCCGCGCCCTAGGAGGGGTAGAATGAGAAACATGATTCCGCTGGCCGTCATCGGTCAGCTCGCGCTCGGTGGCGCGGCGCTCGCGGAGCCGCCGGCGGCGACCGACGATCCGACGCCGTTGTCGCTCGGGCTCGTCATTTCCAATGTCGAAGCGGCGATCGAGACGGTGCCGCCCGAGGCGGCGCCCGTCGTCGAGGCCGCACCCGCCGCCTTGCCGGAGCTGCCGCCCGATCCCGCGCCGGTCGCGGCGACGCCGGATCCCGAGGACGGCATGCCGGACGCCGAGTCGGTCGTCGAAACCGCCGCGCCGGTCGAAACCGGTCCCGCCGAGCCCGCGCCGCCGCCGGTCGCGGCCGCGCCGCCGTGGCCCGCGGTCAACCCGCACGACGGCGCCTTCGAGGAGCTGCTCCCCGCCAACCGCAAGGTGGCGGGCGCGCTGCACGCCGCCCAGAAGCCGGGCGCCGGAGAGCCCTGGTCGCGCGACCGGATCGCCGCCGCCCATCTTGCCGGCAAGTGGTGGGAGGAGGTCTTCGAGGAGATGAAGGCGGCCGGCCTGGTCGAAGGCAAGAGCCTCACCCAGCTCGTCGAGGCGCACGCGCCGCCGGCTCCGCTGCTGCGCCGTTCGGCGGCCAACTCGCTCGACACGCCCGACCGCGATCCCGAGCGGGTCGAGCTCGAGCGCAACGCCCACCACGCGGCCCCGGTCGTCGCCGCGGCGGCCAATGCGAAGGGTGGCAGCGGGCGCGGCGCCCTCGGCGGTCTCCGCCGCGGGTCGGCCGGCGCGGTTGCCGCGACCGGGAAGGGCGCCGGCAAGGTCGCGGGCGGGATCGGCAAGTTGACGAGGTAGGACTTCTTCGCGCACCGGAATCAAATCTCCGTTCGCCCTGAGTTCGCCCGTGCGAAGCACGGGCGAGTATCGAAGGGCGAACGGAATTCATTTTTCCAGTCTGCCCGAAGTCGCTCGAGCGTCGCTTTGCGCGGCGCCTGTTCTACTCCGCGGCGTCCTTGGCGACGGTGCGGGCGGGCTTGGCCGCGCCGTCGCCGGCGATGAACGCGTCGCACGCGTCGCGCGCCTCGGAATCGCGCATCTGGCGCGGCGGGCTTTTCATGTAGAAGGCGGAGACCGCCTCGAGCGGTCCGGCGATGCCGCGGAGCAAGGCCAGCTTGGCGCAGCGCACCGCGTCGATGACGACGCCGGCGCTGTTGGGCGAATCCTGCACCGACAGGCGCAGCTCGATCTCGATC
>DASWLB010000162.1:0-1790 GCA_036396315.1 Alphaproteobacteria bacterium | reverse complement strand
GTCGCGCGTCGTCGTCAACCCGATCTACCCGCTGTCCTACAAGCAGGAGAAGGAGACCGAGTTCCGCGACACGGTGGTTACCTTGCTGATCGACAATTCGGGCTCGATGCGCGGCCGGCCCATCACGGTCGCCGCCATGAGTGCCGACATCCTGGCGCGCACCCTCGAGCGCTGCGGCGTCAAGGTGGAGATCCTGGGCTTCACGACGCGCGCCTGGAAGGGCGGGCAGAGCCGCGAGCGTTGGCTCGCCGAGGGCAAGCCGCCCAACCCAGGCCGCCTCAACGATCTCCGCCACATCGTCTACAAGGCGGCGGACGCGCCGTGGCGGCGCGCGCGGAAGAGCCTGGGCTTGATGCTGCGCGAAGGGCTCCTCAAAGAGAACATCGACGGCGAGGCGCTGTTGTGGGCGCACGACCGGCTGCTGGGCCGGACCGAGCAGCGCCGCATCCTGATGGTGATCTCGGACGGCGCGCCGGTCGACGATTCGACCCTTTCGGTCAACCCCGGCAACTATCTCGAGCGGCATCTGCGCGACGTGATCGAGTGGATCGAGACGCGCTCGTCGGTCGAGCTCACCGCCATCGGCATCGGCCACGACGTGACGCGCTACTACCGCCGCGCCGTCACCATCATGGACGCCGAGCAGCTGGGCGGCACGGTGATGGAGAAGCTCGCCGAGCTGTTCGACGAGCGGGCCGCCACCGTCGCCCCCGAGCCGAAGCGCCGCCCGCGCGGCAAGGTGCTGGCCGGGTACGGGTGAGGAATTCTCGGTGCACGTGCGTCCGTAGGGGCGGGTCTCAGACCCGCCCCTACCCGCACCAGGCGCGCATTTCCGCCGCGAACCGGCCGGCCGCGATCGAGGCCCGCACCGTCGCCATCAACCGGTTCATGAACCGGATGTTGTGCAGCGCGAGAAGCGTGAGCCCGGTGATCTCGCCCGCCTTCACCAGATGGTGCAGATAGCCGCGCGAGAACCGCCGGCAGGCTTCGCAATCGCAACCTTCTTCGATCGGCGCCGCGTCCTCGCGGAAGCGCGCGTTGCGCAGGTTGATCCGGAACCCCTTGGCCGCGCGCGTGAGCGCGCCGCCGTGGCGGGCGATCCGCGTCGGGTGCACGCAGTCGAACGTGTCGGCCCCGACCGCGACGCCTTCCCAGATGTCGCGCACGCCGCCGATGCCGAGGAGGTGCACCGGGCGGGCCCGGTCGAGCCCCTCGACCGCCATCGCGAACACCTCGTAGAGCGCCACGTCCTCGGCCTGCGCCGGCAGGCAGCCGCCGATCGCGTGGCCGAAGAACGGCAGCCCGCTGATCGTCTCGGCGCTGTCGCGCCGGAGCTCGGGATACACGCCGCCCTGGGTGACGCCGTAGAGCGCCTGGCGCCCGTCGTCGCCCGAAGCGAACGCCTCCAGGCTGCGCTTCGCCCAGCGATGGGTGAGCGCGAGCGAGCGCGCCGTGTCGTCGCGCGAAAGGCGCGACGGCGGGCATTCGTCGAGCGCGACGGCGAGGTCGGCGCCAAGTAACCGCTGGATTTCGATCGAGCGTTCGGGTGTCAACAGATGCGCCGAGCCGTCGAGGTGGGAGCGGAACCGCGCGCCTTCCTCGGTGACGCGCACGAGCGCCGCGCGCCCGTTCTCGTCCTCATCCGCGGCTTCGCCCAGGCTGAAGATCTGGAACCCGCCCGAGTCGGTCATGAGCGGCCGGTCCCAGCCCATGAAGCGGTGCAGCCCGCCCAACCGCGCGACGGTCTCGGCCCCCGGCTGCAGCATCAAATGATAGGTGTTGGCGAGGAT
>DASWLB010000161.1:0-3567 GCA_036396315.1 Alphaproteobacteria bacterium | reverse complement strand
CTATAACGATTCCGTGGGGGGCATCGACGTGGCCTCGATGCAGGTCAACTACAACACCATCTCCTACGACGTGGCGGCGCCGTCGGTCCGCCTGTTCGGCGAGAAGGTGATCCCGCACTTCGCCGCCAAGGCGGGCGCGGCTGCCTGACGCGCGATGGGCCGGAACGGACCCGGAAACCGGGCAGGGGCTGCCGTATAAGCCGTTGAAAACGCTGGAATCTGGAATCCCGGCACGATTCTTGCACAGTGACCCGGGCGGGGACGCTGCCGGTCCGGGCGAGGGCCCCATCACGCCCGGGTCCGGCGCCGCACGTCCCGGCGCGCAAGGGTTGGAACAGGGCGCGGTTCGAAACGTGGCCGAAGACTTCAAGTCGCTGCTCGACCTGTCGCGCCGCCGCGCGAGCCAGGCGCACGAGCGCCTGCGCGCGATCGCGGCCGAGCTCTATTCCGTGCCGCGCGGCCTCCTCACCGACGCCGAGCGGTCGCAGCTCACCGGGATGATCCAGGGGCTCGTCGGCGGCATCGTCGCCCAGATGCGGGCGCTCTTGGCCGAACGGTTCGAGCGCGCAGGCCAGGGCGAGGCGCTTGCTGCGCTCGCCGAGATCGCCGATGCCGACCTCGCCGGCCAGCTCGGCCGCGCCAATTTCCTGTCCGAGCCCGCGCTCATCGAATGCGCCTATCACCGGATGCTGCAGCTCCAGCTCGAGAACGCGGCGCGGGCGCGTACACCGGTCGGGGCCGAGACAGGGGCGGCCGACGACGTGATCGGCAGGCTGATCGAAAGCGCCCCGCTCGAGATCGCCCATGCCGTCACCGAGTTCATGGTCGAGCAGTCCAAGCGCAAGGGTCCCTACCAGAATCCGCTGCTCTTGCCGAACGACCTGCCGGAGGACGTAGCGCGCGGCCTCACCTGGGCGGTCGCGGCGTGCTTTCGCACCGCTCTCGCCGCGCCGTTCGCGGCGAACGATCCCGCGCTCGACGACGCGATCGAGGATGCGGCGGTCGAGGCGATTGGCGCCGGGCTTGCCGGCGCGAGCGCAGGCGCGCGGGCGGGTGAGCTTGCCCGCCGGCTGATCGAGGCCCGCCTCGCCGGTCCCGATCTCCTGGTGCCGCTGCTGCGCCAGGGCGAGGCGGCGCTGTTCGAGGCCGTTTTCGCCGCGCTCACCCGCATGGGCGCGTCCTTGGTGCGGCGCATCCTGTTCGAGCCGGGCGGCGAATCCCTCGTCGTTTGCGCCCGTGCGCTCGGGCTCGGGCGCGATCAGCTCGCCGCCATCCTCGAAACCACCCGCGGCGCCCGCCAGCGCCCGCGCGCCGTCGACAGCGGCGAGGTGGCGTCGGCGCTCGAGCTGTTCGACCGGATCGACGCGACGGATGCGACGCGGCTCGTGAAGCGCTGGTCGCGCGATCGGGACTACCTGTCGGTGCTGCGCCGGCTCGAGGGCCCGGCCGGCAACGGCGAGCCGAAATCGGCGCGCCGCCCCTGAACGTCGATCGTTCCCGACCCGAACGCCCGCCGCGCCGGGCGTCGCCCAATGTCGGCCGGCTGTGTTATGAAGCCCCGGCCGCGGCAAGGACGTGACGGAGAGATACGGGGCGATGGACGGAACGCCACATACGGCCGTCGGCGTGCGATGGATCGCCCTTCGGCGCGCCATGGCCGCGGCGCGCCACGCCCTGGCGCAGCGCTCGGCAGTCGAGCTTCGCGTCGCGGCCTGCCTCGCGCTCTGCGCCGCGACGGCCGCGCTCCATCTCGCCGACATCCGCTACGTCACGGCGCTCACCTCGGCCGCCCCCGGCTTCTTCGGCATGCAGTGGGGGCGGACGCCGGGCGTCGCGCTCATGCCGGCCGATCCGTCCGTCGCCCGCCTCGACAAGGTGCCGGGACAGAGCGTCGCCTATCTCGCGCGCGGCGTGAACGCGTTCAAGGAACACGATGGCATCCGCGTCACGGCCGAGGCGCGCACCGAGGGCGTCGTCGCCGGCTCGCTCGACTGGCAGATGGCGCGGGTTCTCGTGTGGAGCTACGACGCGGCGGGGCGACGCATGAGTTACCTGCCGCACGAGGTGCTGGCGCTCGACGGCACCGGCGATTGGACGCGCGGCCGCCTGGTCGCCCCGGTCGTGCCGCACACCGTCGCGATGCGCGTCGCGATCGTCCATGGTGGCGAGGCCGGCAGCATGTACGTGCGCAACGTTACGGTCGATGCCGTGAACGAGACCCCGCTCTATGCCGCGCTGCGCGGCATCCTCATCGCCTGTTGGGCGGCGTGGGCGCTGTGGGCGCTCCATCCGCTCGTCCGGCTCGACGGCGGGATGCGCCCGGCGCGCCTCGCCGCCTGGGCCGTCGCGCTTGCGCTGGTCGCCGGATCGTTCGTGCCGCAGCCCGACCTGGGCGACACGATGGAGCGCGTGGCCGCCGCGCTCGAACCCGCACCCGCGCCCGAGCCGGCAACCGATGCGGCGCCCGGAACGGCCGCGCCGCTTCCGCCCGCGGCTGCGCCGGCGCCGCGCGCCGAGGGACCGGCGCCGCCGCCGCCCGCGCGACCCGTCGCGGTCGACTTATCGCCCGCCATCGGGGCCGGCCACGCGCACTTCGCGGCGTTCCTCCTGCTCGCCGCGCTGCTGCCCTTCGCGTTCCCCGGCGCGTCACGGCGCCAGATCCTCGGCCACGTGCTGCTGCTCGCGGCGGCGATCGAGCTGCTGCAAGGCTTCACCGTGACGCGCGAGGCCGAGCTCGGCGACTTCGCGCTTGACGGCGCCGGCGCCGTGCTCGGCATCGGCGCGGTGCTGGCGTGGGAGCGCAGGCGCTTCCGCGCACCGCGCGGGGTGCGGCCATGACCATCCTGGTCACCGGCGCCGCCGGGTTCATCGGCTACCACGTCGCCGAGGCGCTGCTCGCCCGCGGCGACCGCGTGCTCGGGATCGACAGCGTCAATGACTACTACGACGTCACGCTGAAGGAGGCCCGGCTCGCCCGGCTCGCACGTCACAACGCGTTCGAGTTCCTGAAGCTCGACCTCGCGCGGCACGAGGCGTTCGCCGCCGCGCTCGCCGGACGCGACGAGATCAAGCGGGTGATCCACCTCGCCGCGCAGGCGGGCGTCCGCTACTCGCTCGACCATCCCTTCGCCTATGTCGATGCGAACCTGGTCGGGCACATGACGATCCTCGAGTTCTGCCGCCACCAGCCGGGCTTCGAGCATCTCGTCTATGCGAGCTCGAGCTCGGTGTATGGCGGCAACACCGCCCTGCCGTTCGCAGTCGAGGACCGCGTCGACACGCCGGTGTCGCTCTATGCCGCCACCAAGCGGGCGAACGAGCTGATGAGCCACTGCTACGCCCACCTGTACGGGATGCCGCAGACCGGGCTCCGCTTTTTCACCGTCTACGGGCCGTGGGGCAGGCCCGACATGGCGCTCTACATCTTCACCAAGGCGATCTCCGAGGGGCGTCCGATCCGCGTCTTCAACCACGGCGACATGAAGCGCGACTTCACCTATGTGGACGACGTGGTGGCCGGCGTCGTGGCGGCGATCGACCGGGCGCCCGCTCCGGCGGCGGGCGCCG
>DASWLB010000160.1:0-9465 GCA_036396315.1 Alphaproteobacteria bacterium | reverse complement strand
CGGCGGATGTACTTGATGGCGGTCGCCGGCAGCTCGGCCCAGCTGCGCGCGCCGCGCGTCGATTCGCTCCAGCCCTCGAGCCGCTCGTACACCGGCACGACGCCCGCCTCGATCTCGCGCGCGGCGGGCAGGTAGTCGTAGCGCCTGTTGCCGTGGGCGTAGCCGACGCAGACCTCGAGCGAGTCGAATCCGTCGAGCACGTCGAGCTTGGTGAGCGCGATGCCGTCGATGCCGCCGACGCGCACCGCCTGGCGCACCAGGACGGCGTCGAACCAGCCGCAGCGGCGCTTGCGTCCGGTGACGGTGCCGAACTCCTTGCCGCGTTCGCCCAGGATGCGCCCGACCTCGTTGTCCTGCTCGGTCGGGAACGGGCCCGCACCGACGCGCGTCGTGTAGGCCTTGGTGATGCCGAGCACGAACCCGACGGCGCGCGGCGCGACGCCCGATCCGACGGCCGCCTGCCCGGCATGGGTGTTGGACGAGGTGACGTACGGGTAGGTGCCGTGATCGACGTCGAGCATGTGGCCCTGGGCGCCCTCGAACAGGATGCGCTTGCCCTGGCGGCGCGCCTCGTCGAGGCGGCGCCACACGATGTCGGCGTAGGGCAGGATGCGGGGCGCGACCTCGCGCAGCGGCTCGAGGATGTCCGACGGCTCGACCGGGTCGGCGCCGAGGCCGCGCAGGAGCGCGTTGTGGTGCACGAGGAGGTTGGCGACGCGATCTTCGAGGCCCGCCGGGTCGGCGAGATCGCAAAGGCGGATCGCGCGCCGCGCCGCCTTGTCCTCGTAGGCCGGGCCGATGCCGCGTCCGGTGGTGCCGATGCGCGTGCCGGCCGATTCCTCGCGCAACCGGTCGATGCGCGCATGCAGCGGCAGGATGAGGCAGACGTTCTCGGCGATGCGCAGCCGATCCGGCGTCACCGTCACGCCCTGGCGACCGATCTCCTCGATCTCCCGCATCAGCGCCCAGGGATCGACCACGACTCCATTGCCGATGATCGAGAGCTTGCCCGGGCGTACGACGCCCGAAGGCAGCAGCGACAGCTTGAACGTCACCCCGTCGATGACCAGCGTGTGGCCGGCGTTGTGCCCGCCCTGGAAGCGCACCACCACGTCGGCGCGCTCGGACAGCCAATCGACGATCTTGCCCTTGCCCTCATCGCCCCACTGGGCGCCGACGACGGCGACGTTACCCATGGCCGTTCCCCCGCCCCGCGGGGCCGGCCGCGACCGGGACCACGGCGCCCGCGACGAAGGCGTGGCTGCACGCGAGCCGCTTCGCCTCGGCGCGCGCGTCGGCGACGGGGCCGAGCCCCGCGACGGCGATCCAGCCCGCCTCGCGCAGCTTGCGCGCATCCTCGACGGGCGTCCCCACCGGCACGAAGACGGACGCCTTGTCGCCCGCCGCCGGCAGGGTGCGGATGATGGTGTCGACGTAGAGCGTGAAACCGGTTGCCGGCTCGCCGCGCGGGCCGGCCGATTCGATCGTGCCGTCAACGGCGACGTAGCGCCCGCCGCTGCCCAGCTCGCCGCGCACCCCGGGCGCGAACACCGTGAACGAGACGCCGGTGTGGTAGGCGAAGCCGCGGTTCTCGACCGGATCGACGGTGAGGGTAAGACCCGGCGAGGCGGCGCGGACCAGCGCCGTCACCTGGGCGAGGCGTTCGCGTTCCGCCGCGGCGGCGGGCGGCAGCGCCATGTGCGCGAGAAGGGCGAGCGCGCGGTCGGCCTCGCCCGCCGCCGCGAGGAGCGCGCAGAGGAGCTTGCCCTCGGCGCCGCCCAACTCCGCCACCGCGGCCGCGTCCTTGCGGTCGAGCGCGATGCGGAGCGCCTCGGCCCGGTCGGGCGCGAGCGCGAGCGTCGCGCACAGCGAGGGGACGAGCAGCGGGATGGTGAGATCGACCGACATGCGGCCGATGCCGACTTCGGTCAGGGCCTCGACCGCCATCGACACCATCTCGGCGTCGGCTTCGGCCGATTCGGCGCCGATCAATTCGACGCCGACCTGGCCGAACTGGCGCTCGGGGCGAAGCTGGGTGCCCTTCAACCGCATCACCTCGCCGGCATAGGACAGGCGCAGCGGGCGCGGCGCCTTGGAGAGCCGCGTCGCCGCGATGCGCGCGATCTGCGGCGTGATGTCGGCGCGCAGCCCCATCATGCGCTGCGACACCGGGTCCATCAGGCGGAACGTATCGCCCGACATGGCGGCGCCCGCGCCCGACAGGAGCCCTTCCTCGAATTCGACGAGCGGCGCCTTGACGCGGCGATAGCCGTGCGCGGCGAAGCACGCCATCAGCCGCTCGACGAGCTCGGCCTCGAAGGCCGCGTCGGGCGGCAGCACGTCGCGCAGGCCCGCCGGCAGGAGGGCGCGTTGCTCGAGGTCGGTCATGGTTCCTGGATGGCCCGGATGGAGAATCCCACGGCGCTTCGCGCGCCCGTCCGGTGCCGGTTAGTAGCCGGTTTGGCGGCAAAGGGCAAAGGGAAATGGCGCGCGTTTCGATGACGGTAGGGGCGGGTCTCAGACCCGCCCCTACGAACGATCCGCGAGGATCAGGCGAACGCGAGCGCCTCGGCCTGGGCGAGGCCGCGGAGTTTTACGTTGGCGGTGCATCGTTGGCGGACGATAATTCGTCGAGACCGAGGACGCCGACGGGGCAGAGTCCATGGAGCCTACCGGCCATAAACGACGGCTTGCGACCATATTGGCGGCCGACGCGGCCGGCTACAGCGCGCTGATGGCGGAGGACGAAGAAGCGACGCTTCGCACCCTCAAGTCCCATCGGCAGGTTATCGACAAGCTCATCGAGCGCCACGAAGGGCGCATCTTCAAGACGGCGGGAGACGCCGTCCTCGCCGAGTTCGGCTCCGCCGTCGAGGCGGTCCGCTGCGCGATCACCATCCAGGACGAGCTGCGCGTCCGGAACGCCGAACTGGTGCAGGAACGGCAATTGCATTTTCGGATTGGAATCAACGTCGGCGACGTCCTTGTCGACGGCGACGACCTCCTAGGCGATGGCGTCAACATCGCCGCGCGCCTCGAAGGCATTGCCGCACCGGGCCGGATCTGCATTTCCGGCGGCACGTTCGAGCAGGTCAAGAACAAACTCTCCGTTGCGTTCCAAGACCTGGGCATGCATCAGGTCAAGAATATCCCCGACCCCGTCGCCGCTTTCGGGGTGACTTCTGCGCCGGCCGCCGTCAAGGCTCATGACCGCATTTCGACAGCGAAGGCGACGTCAGCGAGGCCGCTCCGGGGCAAGGCCGTGCCCCTCGCAGGTTTGACCGCCGTCGTGGTCGCGGCAGCGGCCGTCGGGTTCTGGCAACTCTACCCGCGCGGACCGGCATCGCTCTCGTCCTTCCCGGCGAACATCTCGACGGACGACATGCGCGCCGACGAGATCGCGGCGCTGATGACCGGGATGACCATCCAAGGAATCCGCGCGGTCGACAGTCAACCGTTCACCATCGTCCTCAACGCCGACAGGACCGCCGACTACCGCTTCGGCCGAACGGGCGAACTCGCCGGCACGATGCACCGCGAGACCGGACGATGGCGCGCCGACGACTACTTCTTCTGCATGCAGTTCCGCGCATTCGCCCGGGGGCAGGAGATTTGTCCGCGAATCATTAAGAACGGCGACAAGATCACGGCGACCAACCGCCGCGACGGCACATCCTTCGGCTGGACGTTGAGCAAGTGAACGCGACGGCGCCGCCGAAGGCATCGGCAGTGCGCGCATCGTTCCGCGTTGCGCTGGTCGTGTGCGCCGCGGCCGCCCTTGCGGCGCGGGCGGCACTTCCGGGCAAGTCGTGGGCGGACGAGATTCCGCTGATCGACGCGCACAGCCAGCTCGACCGCGGTGTCCGCACGGACCTCGTCATCTCCCTGATGGAAGAGGCGGGCGTTTCGCGCACCATCCTGTCGTCGCTGCGATCGCAGAGTCGGACGCGCGACGTCGTCGGCCTCGCCCGGGTCCATCCTGACCGCATTACCGCCTCCGTCGGAATGAAGGTCAAAAGCGTCTTCGAGGGCGCACCCGAGGGATTCGAATACCTGCGCCGCGTCGCCGGGAGGCCTATCTTCGGCGCCATGTCGGAGGCGATGATTCTGCACGCGCAGAAAGGCAACAGGGCGCCGTACATCGAAGTGGGGATCGATGCGCCGCAGATGCGCGAAGCGCTTGCCGTCGCAATGAAGCGGAACTGGCCCTTCGTGATCCACATCGAGTTCGCCTACGCCCGCTCGACCGGCCAATATGGCGCGCAGATGCAGGCGCTCGAACGGTTCCTCCGTGCGCACCCGGCGCATCCGATGGCGTTGAGCCACATGGGCCAGCTCACCTCCGCCGAGGTTGGTCGGCTGATCTCCGCCTACCGCAACATCCATTTCCTGACCTCGCACGCTAATACGGTGTTCATCGACGAGCGCGGAGGGGGCCAGCCTTGGACCGATCTCTTCGCAGGCCGTGCGATCGCCCCGGACTGGAAGACGCTGATGTCGGCGCATCCCCACCGTTTCATCTTCGCGCTCGACAACGTCTATGACGAGGACTGGGGAAACAGCTACCTCCGCCAGGTCCGGCTTTGGAAGGCCGGCCTTGCCGACCTGCCCGCGGAGGTTGCGCATGCCGTCGGGCACCGGAACGCGGAGCGCCTTTGGCATCTGCCTCCCCTGCCGGGGCCTTTGGAGCCGTCGATGCCCGCGGTTTCACGCGCGACCGGCCATGCCACGGCGCGGCTCGACGCAACCCCGGTCGTCACCGATCCGACGGGGCTATCCGATAGCGCACGGAACCTGCTTGCGCGCATCGTCGGCTCCGACTTCGGAGCCGACACGAACATCGACGGCAGGCCACGCGTCGGCGTGCGCCACAATGCGGTGGACATCAGGAGCCGGGCGGGCGATGACCTGCTCGCCGCAGCGGATGGCCGCGTCACGTTCGCGGGCGAGACGCCGCGCGGACTTGCCGTCGTTCTCGCGCATGGGCGGAATTCGGACGGGTTCTGGTATCTCACGCGGTATCTCCACAACGCCGAGAACCTTGTGAAGGTCGGCGAGACGGTCAAGAGAGGCCAGGTCATCGCCCGCCTCGGCAATACCGGTACGCGTAACTCGACACCCCACGTCCATTTTCAGGTCGACAAGAAATCTAATCCCGGACGGAGCGCAGACAATTCATCCGACGCGGTCAATCCCCACCTCTATTGGCATGCAGAGCTCTGCTTCGATCCGCGACGCGCCTACGGCGCTCGGCCGATCAAATTCACGCTGCCCGTGCGCTGCGCGCCGTGACCGGGCACGGGGCCGGGCCTCCGCTCACCCGAACTTGAGCGCGTAGGCCTGGGCGACCCCTTGCAGCTTCGCGACCTTGGCCAGGAGTTCCTCGGTGATCGGCGCGTCGACCTCGAGGAGCGCCATCGCCTCGCCGCCCTTCGCGTTGCGGCCGAGGTGAAACGTCGCGATGTTGATTCCGGCCTCGCCCAGCGTGGAGCCGAGCCGGCCGACATAGCCCGGCTTGTCGTGGTTCTGCGTGTAGAGCATGTGCGGCGCGAGCTCGGCCTCGGTGCGGATGCCGTCGATCTCGATGACCCGCGCGCTCTTCTCGCCGAACATGGTGCCCGCCGTCGAATGATGGAACCGCTCGGTGTCCACCGAGACGCGGAGCACGCTCTGGTAGTCGCTCTCGCGCTCGTGCTTGACCTCGCTCACGGCGATCCCCCGCGCGCTCGCGATCGCCGGCGCCGAGACCACGTTGACCGATTCCAGCATCGGCGACAGCACGCCTTTCAGGACGAACGCGGTCAACGCCTTGGAATTGAGCCCCGCGACCACGCCCTCGTATTCGACGGTGACGCGCTTGACGGCGGAGTCGCATACCTGGCCCATCAGCGAGCCGAGCTGCTCGGCGAGCCTCACGTAGGGCTGCAGGCGCTGCGCCTCCTCGGCCGAGAGCGAGGGCATGTTGACCGCGTTGACGACCGCGCCGGAGTTGAGGAAATCCGCCATCTGCTCGGCCACCTGCACGGCGACCTTCTCCTGCGCCTCGGTGGTCGAGGCGCCGAGGTGGGGCGTGGCGACGAGCTGCTCCATGCCGAACAGGCCGAATTTCTTCGGCGGCTCCTCGGCGAACACGTCGATGGCCACACCCGCCACCTTGCCCGACGCCACCGCGTCCTTGAGGTCCTTCTCGACGATCAGCTCGCCGCGGGCGCAATTGACGATGCGCACGCCGGCCTTCATCTTGGCGAAGGCCGCTGCGTTGAGGATGTCGCGCGTCGCATCGGTGAGCGGGGTGTGCAAGGTGATGAAATCGGCGCGCGCGAACAGCGTGTCGAGCTCGACCTTCTCGACCCCGAGCGCGGTGGCGCGCTCGGGCGCGAGATACGGGTCGTAGGCGACGACCTTCATCTTGAGGGCGAGCGCCCGGTCGGCGACGATCGAGCCGATATTGCCGCAGCCGATGACGCCGAGCGTCTTGCCCGTGAGCTCGACGCCCATGAAGCGCGACTTCTCCCACTTGCCCGATTGGGTCGAGCGGTCGGCCGCGGGAATCTGGCGCGCCAGCGCGAACATCATGGCGATTGCGTGCTCGGCCGTGGTGATCGAGTTGCCGAACGGGGTATTCATCACGACGATGCCGCGCGAGGAGGCGGCCGCGACGTCGATGTTGTCGACCCCGATGCCGGCGCGCCCGACGACCTTGAGGCGCTTGCCCGCCTCGAGCACCTTGGCCGTCACCTTGGTGGCCGAGCGCACCGCGAGCCCGTCGTAGTCGCCGATGACGGCGAGAAGCTCGTCGGGCTTGAGCCCGACCCTCATGTCCACCTCGACCCCCGCCTGCTCGAACACTTCGATCGCGAGCGGAGACAGCGCGTCCGAGATCAGCACCTTCGCCATGGCGGCCTCACACCTTGGCCGACGCGGCGTCCTTGACCGCCGCGTAGGCCCAGTCGAGCCAGGGGAACAGCGCCTCGAGATCGGCGGTCTCGACCGTCGATCCGGCCCAGATGCGCAAGCCCGGCGGCGCGTCGCGATAGGCGTCGATGTCGTAGGCGACGCCCTCGTCCTCGAGGCGCTGGGCGATCGCCTTGGGCACCGCGGCCTTCGCCTTGTCGTCGAGCCGGTCGAACCACGGATCGGCAATTTTGAGGCACACCGAGGTCGAGGAGCGGATGGCGGGATCGGCGGCGAGGAACGCGGCCCAGCCCGACCGCGCGACCCAGCGCGCGATCGCGGCGAGGT
Organism: Alphaproteobacteria bacterium; assembly: GCA_036396315.1. Classification (GTDB taxonomy): domain Bacteria; phylum Pseudomonadota; class Alphaproteobacteria; order MPNO01; family DASWLB01; genus DASWLB01. The sequence continues at coordinate 2,223 of DASWLB010000160.1, read as the reverse complement.
TCGCATCGGCGCGCGCGATCAGCGTCTTGAGCCCGCCGATCGAGTCCGCCCACGCGAGCCCGTCGAGCGCGTCCTCGACGCACAGCATCGACGGCGTGTTGATGGTCTCGCCGCGGAACAGCCCCTCGATGAGCTTGCCGCCCGAAATCATGCGGAAGATCTTGGGCAGCGGCCAGGGGGGCGTATAGCTCTCGAGCCGCGCGACCGCGCGGGGCGAGAGCACCAGCATGCCGTGCGCCGCCTCGCCGCCCATCGCCTTCTGCCAGGACCAGGTCACGACGTCGAGCTTGTCCCACGGCAGGTCCATCGCGAACACGGCGGAGGTCGCATCGCAGATCGTGAGGCCCTTGCGATCCGCGGGAATCCAGTTGCCGTCGGGAACGCGCACGCCCGAGGTGGTGCCGTTCCAGGTGAACACCGCGTCGCGCGCGCCGTCATAGGCCGCAAGGTCGGGGAGTTCGCCGTACGGCGCCTCGAAGGTGCGCAGGTCCTCGAGCTTGAGCTGCTTCGCGATGTCGGTGAGCCAGCCCGCGCCGAAGCTCTCCCAAGTGAACATGTCGACTCCGCGCGCGCCCAAGAGCGACCACAGCGCCATCTCGACCGCGCCGGTGTCGGACGCGGGCACGATGGCGATGCGGTACGCGGCGGGAATGCCGAGGATCGCGCGCGACCGGTCGATCACCTCGGCAAGCCGCGCCTTGCCGGGCTTCGAACGGTGCGAGCGGCCGACCAGCGCGGGCTCCAGCGCCGCCACGGACCAGCCGGGGCGCTTCGCACAGGGACCGGAGGAGAAGCAGGGGTTCGCCGGCCGGACGGCCGGCTTGGGGGCGGGTGACATGGACTCTCTCCCTTCCAGAAGAGTCGCGACCCGTTGGGGGGTCGTGGCCCGCCGCGGAAAATAGGCCTTAAGTCGCGGAAGTCAATGCCGCTTTTGTCGCAGGCCGCGCCGCGGCCGAGGCGATCCGGCAAGCGCGCCTGACAGGATGTCGGCAAGCGTCGGTCTTGCTTCCGCATATGTATCACGTCATGATACTTATCGTAGAGGCAGTCGATGATCGTGTCGTTTCGCGATGGCCGGACGGAAGCGATCGCCAAAGGCGAAACACGGAAGGGATTCCCGCCCGATCTGGTAACGCGTGCGGTTCGCAAGCTGACCATGCTCAACTATGCGACTTCGCTGGACGACCTTCGTTCGCCGCCCGGAAACCGGCTTGAAGCCTTGAAGGGCGATCGGAAGGGCCAGCATTCGATCCGCATCAACGACCAATGGCGCATCTGCTTCATCTGGACAGCCGCAGGACCGAAGGACGTCGAGATCACCGATTACCACTGATCCTGGAGACCGCAATGACGAGCGTTTTGCCGCCGGTCCATCCCGGCGAAATCTTGAGCGAAGAATACCTCGTCCCGCTGAAGATGAGCGCCGGGGCGCTTGCCAAGAAGCTCAACGTACCGCGCACACGCATCGAGCGCCTCGTCGCGAGACAGACGCCGGTGACCACGGACACGGCGTTGCGACTCGCCAAGTACTTTCGCACAAGCCCCGAATTCTGGATGAACATGCAGGTCGGATATGACCTTAAGGTCGAAGCGGCAAGGAAGAAGCGGGAATTGGCGCGCATTAAGGCGCTCGAGGCGGCCTGACCGCGAAGGCAACGAACCGCATTTTCTCGAATTCCCGCGCAAGAGCCGGAGTGATCGCGGCGCGCCCCGCGCCTAGCTTCAGGTCACCAAGAGAGCCTGGAGGTGTATCATGGCGACGATGATTGCTTTTCGGACGGGAGCGGTGCCGCGGTTCACGAGCGAAGCCGAGCGCTGGCGCGCGGTCGCGGCGCGCAATCCGGCGGCCGACGGGCATTTCCTGTATTCGGTGGCCTCGACCGGCGTCTATTGCCGCCCGTCCTGCGCCGCCCGCCCGGCGCGGCGCGAGAACGTGGCGTTCCACGCGACGCGCGTGGACGCCGAGCGCGCCGGTTACCGTGCGTGCAAGCGCTGCCGCCCCGACCTGCCGCCCAAGGCCGAGCGCGAGGCGGCGCTGGTGGCCGATGCCTGCCGGACGATCGAGGCGGCGGAAGAGACGCCGTCCCTCGCCCGCCTTGCCACCGAGGCCGGCCTCAGCCCGCATTTTTTCCAACGCACCTTCAAGCGCATCGCCGGCGTGACGCCGAAGCAGTACGCGGCGGCGCGGCGCCAGGCGCGCGTGCAGGACGGGCTCAGCGGCGG
>DASWLB010000159.1:0-2669 GCA_036396315.1 Alphaproteobacteria bacterium | reverse complement strand
TTCGCCCGACGATTCGCGCCTCGTCGTCTCCGTCACGGCGTTGTCGCTCGCCCTGTCGCCGGTGTGGCTCGTGATGGCGCGGCGCGTGCACAACATCGCTCAGCGTCGCCCGACGACGCTCGGCGAGGTGCTCGACATCGCCTACGGCAGCGAGCAGGAGATCGTGACCGAAGTCTACCGTGCGCTGCGCCAGCGTGTGGGCGGGCTGTTGTCGCCGCCCGCCCGCCAGACCGCGCCCGCCGCCGATCCGCCGGGCGATCCGGCGGAGAAGCGCCCCGGCGACGGAGCGCCCGGTGCCTGACTACGCGCTCGAGACTGCGGCGGGCGGCGTCGTGTGCGGCATCGACGAGGCGGGGCGCGGCCCGCTCGCCGGTCCGGTCGTCGCCGCCGCCGTGATCCTCGACCTAAGCCGGCTCGACCGCGACGCGATCGCGGCGATCGACGATTCCAAGCGGTTGTCGCGCGCGATGCGGGAGCGGCTGTATCCCGCGCTTCTCGCGACGGCGCGAATCGGCGTGGGCGCGGCGAGCGCATCGGAGATCGACCGCATCAACGTGCTCGCGGCCACGTTGCGCGCCATGGAGCGCGCCGTCGCCCGGCTCGGTGCGCGGCCCGACCTCGCGCTCGTCGACGGCAACGTAGCGCCCGCCCTGCCCTGTCCCGTCCGCACCGTCGTCGGCGGCGACGGGCGCTCGCTCTCGATCGCCGCCGCCTCGATCGTCGCCAAGGTGACGCGCGATGCGCTGATGGGACGTCTCGCGCAGCGCTATCCGGGATTCGGCTGGGACCGCAACGCGGGCTATGGCACGGCCGAGCACACCGACGCGCTCGCCCGATTCGGCGCGACGCCGCACCACCGGCACAGCTTCGCGCCGGTCCTCAACATTTTGAGTCCCGCTCGATCCCCGACTCCCACATCTTGTGGAAAACCTTCGTAACTTCTTGAATCCACGAGATTTTTCTTGACCGCGATTGGCCCGGCCCTCATTCTGGTGCGATGCGCCAGGGGGGGGACATCCCGCGCAACCGCATTCTCCACGGCGACTGCGTGGAAGAGATGCGTGCGCTGCCGGAACGGTCGGTGGACATGGTGTTCGCCGATCCGCCCTACAATCTTCAGCTCGCGGGCGAGCTGCTCCGCCCCAACCAGACGCGCGTCGACGGCGTCGCCGAGGATTGGGACCGCTTCCCCGATTTCGCCGCCTACGACCGGTTCACCCACAATTGGCTCGCCGCCGCGCACCGCGTGCTCAAGGACGACGGCACGCTGTGGGTGATCGGCAGCTACCACAACATCTTCCGCGTCGGCGCCGCGCTGCAGAATCTCGGTTTCTGGGTGTTGAACGACGTGATCTGGCGCAAGACCAACCCGATGCCGAACTTCCGCGGCCGTCGCTTCACCAACGCGCACGAGACCCTGATCTGGTGCGCGAAAAGCGAGCGCGCGCGCTACACCTTCAACTACGAGGCGATGAAGGCGCTCAACGACGAGCTGCAGATGCGGAGCGACTGGCTCCTGCCGCTGTGCGGCGGCGCCGAGCGCGTGAAGATCGACGGACGCAAGGCGCACCCGACGCAGAAGCCCGAGGCGCTGCTCTACCGCGTCGTCACCGCGGCGACCAAGCCGGGCGCGCTCATCCTCGACCCGTTCTTCGGCTCGGGCACGACGGGCGTGGTCGCGCGCCGGTTGGGGCGCGACTTCATCGGCATCGAGCGCGAGGACGGCTACATCGCGATCGCCAAGGAGCGGCTGCGGCGCGCCGAAGCCATCGCCGATCCGGCGGTGCTGGCCACACCCGCGAAGCGCGAGGAGCCGCGCATCCCGTTCGGCTCCGTCGTCGAGCGCGGGCTGCTCGCGCCCGGCGCGGTGCTGCGCGATGCGGCGCGGCGCTTCACCGCGCGGGTGAACGCCGACGGCTCGATCGTCTCGGACGCGCACCGCGGCTCGATCCACCGCGTCGGCGCCGAGGTGCAAGGCGTGCCGCAGTGCAACGGCTGGACGTTCTGGTACTTCGACGCCGACGGCAAGCCCGTGCCCATCGACGTGTTGCGTCAGCGGATACGCGCGGAGCTTGCGGCGCCAGCGCCCGAGTCTCCGCCGGAGACCCCCGCGAGTAGTTAGATCGCGTTGCCCCATTGTGGCGGCTGCAGCATCGACGCTTGTTGCTTCGCCGGAGATTCGCGTAACCTGCTGCATCACGTTGCTCCGAACGCGTCGCGCCGCGATGGAGGGATTCGATGGCTCGAAATAGACTGGCGAGAGCGATGGTTCTACTGCTCGCCGTGGCGATGTGCTTCAACCCCATGGCGTTCGCGCCGGCCCTTGCGAGCCTGGTGCCGACGACCGACGTCATACGCGGTGGCGCGGACCTGTCGGCGGACCGCACGCGGGTGAACGCGTTCCTGGCACGCGACGATGTTCGTCGCGAGTTCGCGAATCTCGGCGTCGACCCGGACGAAGCCGCTCGCCGCGTGTCGGCCATGACCGACAACGAGATCGTAAAGATCGCCCGGCGCCTCGACGAGCTTCCCGCGGGCGAAGGCGTGGTCGGCCCGATCGTCGGGGCCGCGGTGCTGATCTTCATCATCCTCCTCATCACCGACATCCTGTGCCTGACGAGCGTCTTCAACTTCACGCGTTGCGCGCAAAGGTAGCGCGCACCGCAACA
>DASWLB010000158.1:0-3872 GCA_036396315.1 Alphaproteobacteria bacterium | reverse complement strand
CGGTCGCGCCTCGCGGTCGATCCGGGCATCGGGTTCGGCATGACGGTCGCGCACAAGCGCGAGGTGCTGGGCTGGGCCTCGATCTATCATGGGATCGGCTGCGCGGTGCTGATCGGCGCCTCCGGCAAGCTGCCGGGCGGGATCGAGGCTTCGCTCGAAGCGGCCGTCGGCGCCGCCCGTCAGGGGGTGCAGATGGTCCGTGTCCACGACGTGGCCGCGACCCGGGCGGCCCTTGCCGCTTCCCTGCCGCCGCCGCCGGCTCCCCTCGGGCGGCGCGGAATTCCGGCTTCTTCGGGCCCGCGTTAACCGTCTGTATGCTATATTCGGCGAGCCTCCGGCGTCACCGCGTCGCCCCGCGGGCGCCTCGAGGGTTGGTCATCGCATGACGCGCAAGCTTTTCGGCACCGACGGCATTCGCGGCACCGCCAATTCCGGCGCCATGACCGCCGAGACCGCGCTCAAGGTCGGCATGGCCGCGGGCAAGCTGTTCACCCGCGGCGCGCACCGCCACGCCGTCGTCATCGGCAAGGACACCCGGCTGTCGGGCTACATGCTCGAGCCCGCGCTCGCCGCCGGCTTCATCTCGATGGGGATGGACGTGATCCTTGTCGGCCCGATGCCCACCCCGGCCGTCGCCATGCTGACGCGCTCCTTGCGCGCCGATCTCGGCGTGATGATCTCGGCCTCGCACAACCCTTACGAGGACAACGGCATCAAGCTGTTCGGGCCGGACGGCTACAAGCTGTCCGACGAGACCGAGGCCGAGATCGAGCGGCTGATGGCGAACGGGCTCGGCGATGCGCTCGCCCAGCCCGCCCATCTCGGCCGGGCGCGCCGGCTGGAGGACGTGCAGGGCCGCTACATCGAATTCGCCAAGAACACCTTCCCCCGGGGCTACCGGCTCGACGGGCTCAAGGTGGTGATCGACTGCGCGAACGGCGCCGCCTACCGGGTCGCGCCGGCGGCGCTGTGGGAGCTCGGCGCCGACGTCGTCTCGCTCGGCGTCAAGCCCGACGGGTTCAACATCAACAAGGATTGCGGCTCGACCGACACGCGCGCCATGTGCCGCGCCGTGGTCGAGCACGGCGCCGATCTCGGCATCGCGCTCGACGGCGACGCCGACCGCGTGATGATCGCCGACGAGGCCGGCGCGCTTCTCGACGGCGATCAGCTGATGGCGATGGTGGCGGAGAACTGGCGCGCCGCCGGCCGGCTCAGGGGCGGCGGCATCGTCGCCACGGTGATGTCCAATCTCGGGCTCGAGCGGTACCTGGCCGGGATCGGGCTCAAGCTCGTGCGCACCCAGGTGGGCGACCGCTACGTGGTCGAGCACATGCGCGCGCACGGCTTCAACGTCGGCGGCGAGCAGTCGGGCCACATCATCCTGTCGGACTACAACACGACGGGCGACGGGCTGATCGCCGCGCTCGAGGTGCTCGCCATGGTGGTGCGTTCGGGCAAGCCGGCGAGCCGGGCCGGGCGCATGTTCACGCCGCTTCCCCAGCTCCTCAAGAACGTGCGCTTCAACGGCGGCCTGCCGCCGCTCGAGGACGATGCGGTCAAGAAGGCCATCAGGGCGGGGGAGACGCGGCTCGGCGCGGCCGGGCGGCTGCTCATCCGCAAGTCGGGCACCGAGCCCGTGATCCGCGTCATGGCCGAGGGCGAGGACGAGGCGCTGGTAAGCGAGGTCATCATCGACATCGTCGATGCGATCGAGCGCGTCGCGCGGTGAGGGCGGGCCGCGCTTCCCTCCCCGATTTCCCATAGTATGGTTCGTCATCCCGGGCGCGGTGCAGCGCGGAGCATCGTGCTTGGAATTCGCGACTTGATCCCTCTCCTCCCTTCAGGGAGGAGAGGGAGATGGAGACGCCATGAAAGGACGCGTCCTCGTCGTCGCCGGCTCGGATTCGGGCGGCGGCGCTGGCATCCAGGCCGACATCAAGGCGATCACCGCGCTCGATTCGTTCGCGGCGACCGCCATCACGGCGCTCACCGCGCAGAACACGCTGGGCGTGTTCGGCGTCGTCGCCGTCGCGCCCGACTTCGTGCGCGACCAGATCCGCGTCGTCGCCGAGGATATCGGCGCCGACTGCGTGAAAACGGGCATGCTGGCGAACGCCGCCGTCATCGAGGCGGCGTTCGACGAGATCGGCAAGCGCCTGCCCGGCGTGCCCATCGTCGTCGATCCGGTGATGGTGGCGAAGGGCGGCGCGTCGCTGCTCGAATCCGACGCCGTGCTCACCCTCATCCGGCGCGCGCTGCCGATGGCCGCGCTCGTCACGCCCAACGCGCCCGAGGCCGAGCGGCTCGCCGGCATCCCGGTCCACTCGCTCGCCGACATGGAGAAGGCGGGGCAGCGCATCTTCGCGCTCGGGCCCAAGGCGGTGCTGGTGAAGGGCGGCCACGTCGCGGGCGGGATCGTGCGCGACCTTCTGCTCACGCCGGACAGCGCCCGCATTTTCGAGGCGCCGCGCATCGCGACCGCGCACACCCACGGCACCGGCTGCACGCTCGCCTCGGCCATCGCGGCGGGCATCGCGCGGGGCATGGCGCTCGAGGACGCGGTCGCCCGCGCCCACGCCTATCTGCAGGAGGCGATCCGCACCGCGCCCGGATTGGGCGGCGGCGCGGGACCGGTGGGCCACAGCCACACCGTGCGCCCGTTCATGACGGAGGAGAGCGGCCCGGAGGCGCCGCTACATGATCCAGGAGGCGTGGTAGGGGCCGGAGCGCAGCGCGTCGGCGATGATCCGTAGCGCCTGCGCGAGCTGTTCGCGCGCGCGCGGCGCGTTCAGGCTGATGCGCACGTGGTGCGCGCCGCCGCCGCGTGCGGTGGCGAACGCGGCGCCCTCGGCGACGCGGACGCCGCGGCGCAAGAGTTCGCCCGCAAGGTCGCGCCCGCGCCACGGCTCCGACAGTTCGAGCCAGAGGTGCGGCGCATCGTTCGGGTTCGCGGCCGCGGATTCGCCCAGGATCTCGCGGGCAAGCTGGGCGCGCGCCGCGCTCTCGCGGCGATGCCACGCGATCATGCGCTCGGCGGTGCCGTCCTCGATCAGGACCGTCGCGATCTCGGCCGCGATCGGGGTGGACTGCCACGACAACGCGCGCATGGCGAGAAGCAGGGGATCGAGCTGGTCGTCGGGGGCGAGCAGGAATCCGACGCGCAGCCCGGGCGCGATGGTCTTCGACACCGAGGTGACGTACCAGGTGCGCTCCGGCGCGAAGGTGGCGAGCGGCGGCGGCGCATCCACGAGGCGTGCGAAAACGTCGTCCTCGATGACGCACAGCTCGTGCGCGCGGGCGATGCGGGCGATGTCGCGGCGGCGCGAAACGCTTTGGATCGCGCCGGTCGGGTTCTGCAAGGTGGGTATGACGTAGAGCACGCGCGCGCCGGTCGCGCGGCACGCTTCGTCGAGCGCGTCGGGGTCGAGCCCGTCGCCGTCGACCGGCAGCCCGTGCAGCTTGAGACCGAGCAACCCCGCGAGGTTGATCACCGGCGGGAAGACCAGCGATTCGCACAAGACGGTCGCGCCCGGCCGGGCGAGCGCCGACAGCGCGATCGCGATCGCCTGCTGCGCGCCGTGGGTGACCATGACGCGGCGCGGATCGGGCGCGAATCCCGCCTGCGCCATCCAACGCGCGCCCGTCTCGCGGTGCCGCGCCATGCCGGCGGCGCTCTGGTATTCGAGCGTGTCGGACGACACGCCCGCCGCGGTCATCGCGGCGAGCGCGCGGTCGAGCGCCTCCTGGCGCAGCTCGCACGCGGCGAGCGCGGCCGACAGGTCGATGATGCCGTCGGACGGGCCGCCGCCGCCCGCGAGCCCGAAGCGGCGCTCCGGCGCGGTGCGGTCGGTGACGTAGGTGCCGCTGCC
>DASWLB010000157.1:0-1541 GCA_036396315.1 Alphaproteobacteria bacterium | reverse complement strand
CGGGGACGCTCGAGATCGTCACCTACGCTTGCATCGACGACGTGGGCCGCGTGGTCAATCCGCTGATCGTCGACGGCCAGGTGCATGGCGGCATCGCGCAAGGCGTCGGCCAGGCGCTGATGGAGCACGTCGTCTACGGCGCGGACGACGGGCAGGTGCTCGCGGGCTCGTTCATGGACTACACCATGCCGCGGGCCGACACGCTGCCCTCGTTCAAGGTCGAGACCAACGAGGTCATCACCAAGGGCAACCCGCTGGGCGTCAAGGGCGCCGGCGAGGCCGGCACCACCGGCGCGCTCGCCGCGGTGATGAACGCCGTGCATGACGCGCTGAAGCAAGCCGGCGTCGCCCGCCTCGACATGCCGGCGACGCCGCACCGCATCTGGCAGGCGATAAGGGAGGCGAAGAAGAACCCCCTCCCCCCTTGAGGGGGAGGGTTGGGGTGGGGGGAAAAATGATGTCGCGATTCAGGATCGCGACATCCGTCGATTCACGAAGCGGGGTCGTCACGCGCCTACTGGCGCGGACCCCCCTCCCTCGCCCTCCCCCTCAAGGGGGGAGGGAAAATTAATGCGGCTTCGCCGGGCCGGTCTTGCCGATGATGTAGTACTCGCCGTTGTCGTTGCGCTCGAGCACGCCGTCCTGGCGCAGCCGTTCGATCTCGCGCACCACCTCGCGCCCGTCGCGCGAGCCCACCGCGCTCATCAGCTTGGCGAAATGCATCGCCTCGACTTCGAGCGCCTGGCGCGCGGTCTGGAACCGCGCCGGGCCGCCGATCTTCGGCGCCTCGGGGACGCGCGCGGTGACCGCATTCGAGCGCGGGAACGGGAAGGTGAGGTCGAACCCCGCCTTGGCGCCGACGCCGCGCCGCGCGGTCGAGGGGTCCATCGGCATTTCGCGCATGTTCGAAAGCACGACGATGTCGCGGTCCGCCTGGAACCGGGTGGACATGGCCCACTCGATCTCATTGTCGAGCCGGATGTTGATGTCGTCGTCGGTGACGAAGAGGTGCTTCACCGTGAGCATGTTGCCGAGGATCACCGCGATCGCCGCGCGCGCATCGCCGTCGGTGCGCTTCCGGAGCGCGACGCGCATGTGGTGTCCGACGCCGGTCGCGCCGACCGAGAACACGTCGGTCGGATCGAGCCCCGCGGCCTTCAGGAGCTGCCAGGCGCGCGCCTCGGACTGCACGGCGCCCATCGGCGCGCCGTCGCAGTCGCCGAGGTGTCGTCCCACGCCGTGCTTGACCGACTGGTGCAGCACGTCGCCGCGCCGCGTGATCGCCGTGACGTGGAACACGGGGTCGCCGTGCATCGGGCCGTAGAATCCCATGTACTCGCCGTACGGGCCCTCGTTGTCGATGTAGCCGCGCTCGTCGACGTAGCCCTCGAGCACGATCTCGGCGTCCGCCGGCACGTAGAGGTCGTTGGTGAGGCACTTGACGACCGGCATCGGCTCGCCGCGGTAGGTGGCGAGCGCGTTGATCTCCTGGCCGACGCCGCGCGAGGCTGCGGCCATGGTGTCGAGCGGGTGCGCGCCGA
>DASWLB010000156.1:0-6003 GCA_036396315.1 Alphaproteobacteria bacterium | reverse complement strand
TTCGAGCCGGGCGACGAGCCGGTCAAGGTGTGCATCCGGGAGGGGCGGATCGTCGAGTTCCGCAAGGCGGCCGAAGGCCGGTTCGACACGGTCGGCGAATCGGTCGGGTTCTTCCGCTTCGCGGCCGAAGCCGCGCGCGCGCTCGCCGAGGCAACGGAGCGCTACGTCGCCGCAGGCGCCTTTGCGACGCCGTACGAGGAAGCGATCCGCGACCTCCTGCTCGCCGAGCCCGGCCGCGTCGGCTACGAGGACGTGACCGGGCTGCCGTGGATCGAGATCGACTTTCCCGCGGACGTGCGCCGCGCCGAGCGCGAGGTGCTGCCGCGGCTCGAAGACGAGTGATACCAGCGCGCAGGCAGTCCCCTCACCCTGTCCCTCTCCCGCTGGGAGAGGGGACCCCGGGACAATGATCGCTTCGCATGAGCCGAGGTGTGCGTTCCCTCTCCCTTGGGAGAGGGACAGGGTGAGGGGTATTTCGGGTCGAACGGTCTACTGCGTCTTTTTGCGCAGCGCCGCGATCAGCCCGTCGACCGTGCCGCCCGAGGACCGGATGACGGACGCGAACTCGTCGCGGTGCGTCACGCTCATGCTGATGCCCTCGACCACGACGTCGACGATCTTGTAGGCCGAGTTCACCGAACGCACGCGCCAATCGACGCGCACGAATTGCTTCTCGGCGGTCGGGCGGAGCTGCGAGGAGACGAGCGTGTCGGTTTCCGACACGCGGATGATCTGACTGGTGCGGAACTCGTCGCCCGAGTACTCGCCGAACTGCTTCGCGTAGGACCTCACGACGAAGTCCTCGAACAGCTTGAGGAACTCGCGGCGCTGGTCGGGCGTCGCCCGGCGCCAATAGAGGCCGAGCACGAACTGGCCGATCCCGGGCACGTCGAAGTTCTTGGTGAACAGGTCGCGGAACCGGCGTTCGCGCTCCGCCGTCGAGATGCTGTCGCGGGTGAGCGAGGAGATCGCCTCGTGGCTGAGCGTCCTGATGAACTCGTCGGGCGGCTCGGACGGCGCCGCCCCGGCGCTCGCGGTCCCCGCCGCGGCGAGCCATAGCGTGAGGACGAAGACCTGGACCCATCGCACGGATGTCATCGGTGAATCTCCAAGTACCACCGGCACCGGGCCTGCGCCCGATGATCGGCCGGAACGTGCACGCCTTGACGTTAAAGCAACCGTAATCGCCGCGAGCGGCGGACGACCCCCCCAAGAATACGGCGATAAAGGGTATCGCAGATGGCATTGCCACTCAACCGCCGCAATCCCGTGATCCGGACGCCGGCGAGTCCCAATCTGCGCCTTGCGTTCGGCGGCGCGCCTCTGGTATCAACCGCGGACACTGAAGGGGGCGATTCGGTCCCGCGGCCCCCCCGGTCCCTTCGGACCTCAAATAACGATGCGGGCGTCAAAACGATTCGGTTCGAAGGTCCCGTGGCAATTCCATTGATTCAACAGGCGCGAGTCGGTGCCTACGTCTTCGGCAAGCGACTCAAGGGCGAGGCGCGCTATCCGCTCGTCCTGATGCTGGAGCCCTTGTTCCGCTGCAACCTGGCGTGCGCCGGGTGCGGCAAGATCGACTATCCGGAGCCGATCCTCGACAAGCGGCTGTCGGTTGCCGATTGCTTCGAGGCGGTGGACGAATGCGGCGCCCCGGTGGTTTCGATCGCGGGCGGCGAACCGCTCCTGCACAAGGAAATCGCCGAGATCGTCGCCGGCATCGTCGCGCGGCGCAAGTTCGTCTATCTGTGCACCAACGCGCTTCTGCTGGAGAAGCGGCTCGATCTGTTCCGGCCCAGCCCGTACCTCACCTTCTCGATCCACCTCGATGGCGACCGGGAAATGCACGATCACTCGGTGTGCCAAGAGGGCGTCTATGACCGCGCCGTCGCCGCGGTCAAGGCGGCGCGTGCGCGCGGCTTCCGGGTCAACGTCAACTGCACCCTGTTCGACGGCACGGTGCCCGAGCGGGTCGCCGGCTTCTTCGACGAGGTGACGCGGCTCGGCGTCGACGGCATCACGGTGTCGCCCGGTTACGCCTACGAGCGCGCGCCGGACCAGGAGCATTTCCTCAACCGGCGCAAGACCAAGACGCTGTTCCGCCGCATCTTCGCGCTGGCCGGCCGCACCAAGTGGCAGTTCAGCCATTCGAGCCTGTATCTCGACTTCCTGGCCGGCAACCAGACCTATCACTGCACGCCGTGGGGCAACCCGACGCGCACCATCTTCGGCTGGCAGCGCCCGTGCTACCTGCTGGGCGAGGGCTACGCCGCGACCTACCGCGATCTGATGGACGGAACCGACTGGGACAAGTACGGCACCGGCAACTACGAGAAGTGCGCCGACTGCATGGCCCATTGCGGATATGAGGCGACCGCGGTGGCCGACATGGTGAAGAAGCCGTGGAAGGGGCTCAAGGTCGCGCTCCGGGGCATCCGCACCGACGGCGAGATGGCGCCCGAGATTCCGCTGGAGCGCGCGCGCAAGGCCGAATACGTGTTCCGCCGCATCGTCGAGCACGAGGTGGCGCAGCTAAAGAAGCCCGAAGCTCGGAAGTCCGATCGCCGCAATGTGGCGTAGCCGCGCCTTCGCGCTGCGATAGTCCCGCATCAGCCGAACTAGTCCCGGCAGGTCGCCCGGGCGGAGCGCGAGCCGCGCGAGGATGACACCGGCCCGCAACCTGCCCCCGGGCCCGACCGCCATGACCGCGACGTCGGGCAGGGCGCGCATCGCCGGATCGCAGATCACCCGCACCGCGAGGAACGGAAGCTGCGCCGCGCGCGCGGCACGGGCGACGCCCATGCTCTCCATGTCGATTGCGGCGGCGCCGGTCGCCGCGAACAAGGCGCGCTTCGCGGCGATCGTGGCGACCGGCTCGGCGGAGGATGCGATGTCGGCGACCAGCGCGCGCGGCCGGCCGGAGAGGAGCGACAGGAAGCGCACGTGCCACGCGGGGTCGGTCGCGAAGCTCTCGCCCGCGGCCGAACGGACCGCGGCGGCAGCGATCACCGTGCCCGGGGCGAGCGACGGGTCGAGCCCGCCGGCCAGCCCGAAGCTCAGGAGTCCTTCGGCGCCCTCGCGCGCGAGCGTGTCGGCGGCCCCGCGGGCGGCCGCCTCGCCGGGTCCGGCGCAGGCGATGAGCGGGCGTTCCGTGGACCGGCGGGCGTCGGCGGCACGGCGCAGGATCGCGGCTTCGGCCGCAAGTCCCGTGACGATCCCGACGGTCAATTGCCGTGGTTCGGCCCGGCGTCGCCGTTCCGCCGCAGGTTGCGATAGCGCGCGAGCGCCCACAGCGGGAAATACGCCGCGTACCCGTGGTACTTGAGATAGAACACCCGGGGGAACCCGACCGCGTTGTACAGCCTGTCGATCCAGCGCCCGTCCGACCCCTGCGTGCGGGTGAGGTAGCCGACGCCGCATTCGGCCGCCTCGCCGTCGGCTTCGCCCGCGGCAAGAAGGGCGAGCACCGCCCAGGCTGTTTGCGAGGGCACCGATTCAGGAGATTCGGTGTGCCGGTCGGGCCAGTAGCTGTGGCAGTCCTCGCCCCATCCGCCATCCTCGCGCTGGCGCGATTCGAGCCAGGCGACGGCGCGGCGGATATGCGGCGCCTGCGGGTCCTCGCCCGCGGCGGCGAACGCGCTAAGCACCGACCAGGTGCCGTAGACGTAATTGGTGCCCCAGCGCCCGTACCATGACCCGTCCGGCTCCTGCACGCGGCGCAGGAACGCGAGACCGCGCGCGACCGCCGGATGGTCGCGACCGAGCCCGCACTGGGCGAGCATGCCGACGCAGCGCGCGGTCACGTCGGCGGTCGGCGGATCCAACAGCGCGCCGTGGTCGGCGAACGGGATGTGGTTCAGGTAGGCGTGCGTGTTCTCGGCGTCGAACGCGCCCCAGCCGCCGTTGCGCGACTGCATGCCGAGGATCCATTCGATGCCGGTCCGCATCGCCTCGTCGCAGCCGGCGCGGCCGCTCTTCTCGATCGCCATCAGCACGGCGGCCGAATCGTCGGTGTCCGGGTAATAGTCGTTGCGGTACTGGAACGGCCAGCCGCCGGGCGCGAGGTCGGGCCTTGCGTCGCTCCAGTCGCCGCGCACGTCGGTGACCTGGCGCCCGACCAGCCATTCGACGGCGCGGTCGATCGATCGCGACTCGCCGTTCTCGCCCGACTCGATGAGCGCGAGCGCCGCGAGCGCGGTGTCCCACACCGGCGACAGGCAGGGCTGGCACATCGCCTCGTCGCCGTCATAGAGCAGGAGCTTGCGCACCGCGCGCCGCGCCGTCGCGTAGTCCGGATCGTTGCGCGAGACGCCGAGGGCGTCGAACGCCATCAGCGTGTTCGCCATGGCGGGGAAGATGCCGCCGAGCCCGTCCTCGCCGTTCAGCCGTTCGCGCGTGAAGCTCATCGCCTTGTCGATCGCGCGCCGGCGCGCCGATTCCGGGAAGAACGGCTCGGCCCAGCGCAGCACCCGGTCGACGAACAGGAACGCCTCGCCGAGGAACGCGCCGGTCGGATTGACCAGATAGCTCCGCTCCTCGAACGGGTCCTCGACGAACAGCTCGCGGATGTCGACGTGGCGCGGGTTGCGCGCGCGCGGCTTCAGCGCGGCGAGCACGATCAGCGGCACGATGACCGTGCGCGACCAATACGACACCTTGCTCAAATGGAAGAACGACCAGCGCGGCAGGTGCATGATCTCGACCGGCATGATCGGCACGGCGCGCCACGGCACCTGGCCCCACAGCGCGAGCGTGAAGCGGGTGAACACGTTGCACCTCGCGGCGCCGCCGCGGGCGAGCACGGCCTCGCGCGCGCGCCGCATGTGCGGTTCGTCGGGCGAATCGCCCGCGAGCTTGAGCGCGAAATAGGCCTTCACCGTCGCGCTCACGTCGAGTCCGCCCTCGGCGAACAGCGGCCAGCCGCCGTCCGCGCCCTGGGTGCGCCGGAGGTAGTTGGCCAGGCGCTGCTCGACCTCGTCGTCGATGTCGTCGAGGAAATGCTCGAGCAGGATGTACTCGGCGGGGATCGTCGCGTCGGCCTCGAGCGGGAACGCCCAGTGCCCGTCGGGCGCCTGGTGGGCGAGGAGCGCCTCGCGCGCCTCGGCGATCGCCGCATCGACCGACCCGCCGCGCGCCATGAAGACGCGCGCCGCGTCGAGCTCGGCGGCGGCCGCGCCGGGGGCGATGTCGCGCTCCAGCCGCACGTCCGTCAGCCTATCCGGCATGACGAAGTCCCCATAGCGCACCGGGCGCCGCCGGCCCGCCGTGCAGGCCGCGACGCGCGCATTCCTTGGACACCACCCTTTACGCCTCCTCGACCCCTCTCAGCACGCACCTTAGCGCAGGCGCGGCCCCCCAGTCCGCCGCCCAAACCTATATGGTAAATGAATTCCTGCCGTCCAGCATCAACCCATAGCCGCGGAAATCCGCGCGTTTCTACAGGATGCCGTAGCGAAAAGCGATCCACAGTTTGTCCGGCTTGGTCAGGCCGACCGGCGGCCCCCCCGGCGTCCAGCCGGGGCGGCGCATCCGCTCGAGAATGCGCCGGTACACGACCATCATCACGATCGCCGGCCGTAGCGCGCGGCCGGGGCAGTCGGCAAGTGCCCGCTCGGCCTCGCGAAACCGGCCGAGGGCGAGTTCGGCGAAGTCGCGGCACGCGGAAGGCAGGGCGGGGTGAGCCAGGACCTCGGCGGGTGTGCGCGCCTCGATCCCGTGGCGCGACAAGAGCTCGCGGGGCAGGTAGAGCCGCCCAAGCGTCGCGTCCTCGGCGAGGTCGCGCAGGATGTTGGTGCGCTGCAGGGCGCCGCCGAGCGCGAGGGCGAAGTCGCGGGCGCGCGGCGCAGTGGCGCCGAACACCCGGATGGACAGAAGTCCCACGGCGCCGGCGACGCAGTCGCAATACCGGTCGAGGCGCGCGAGAGCGGGCGCGCGCATCTCGCCCTGCACGTCCATTTCCATCCCCTCGATGACGGCGAGGAAGTCCTCGCGGGCGAGCCCGTA
>DASWLB010000155.1:0-5222 GCA_036396315.1 Alphaproteobacteria bacterium | reverse complement strand
GACCTTGACCTTTATCGGCACGCGCTTGCCCACCTCGATGCCGTCGTCGTCCATGAAGGATTCGGCCTCGTAGGTGCCGTCGGGGATCGACCGCGTGCGCTCGCGCGCCGCGCGCTCGGAGGCGTCCATGATGTCGGCGATCGCGCCCTCGACCTCGTCCGCGCCGTAGCGCGCCACCAGCTCCTTGAAGCGCCGCTCGCCGGTGCGCACGGCGGTGAGCTGCGCGCGCAGGTCGCCCATCGCCCGCTCCGGCAGGTGGACGTTCATCTTGATGATCTCGACCAGATCGTCGTTCAGCTTGCCGCGCGATTGCAGCTTGAGGACGGGGATCTGCAGCCCTTCCGAATACACGTCGGTGGTCATGCCGCCCAACACACCGCCCACGTCGAGCCAGTGCGCCATGCAGCAGGTGAAGGCGACCAGCCGGTCCTCGTGGAACACCGGCATCGAGATGGTGACGTGGTTGAGGTGGCTGCCGGTCGTGTAGCCGTCGTTGGTGATGAGGATGTCGCCCGGGTGGATGCCGTCCGGCCCGAAATGGGCGAGCTTCGCCTTCAGGGTGGCCGCCATGCCGCGGATGAACATCGGCAGCCCCAGCCCGATCGAGACTGTCTCGCCCTTCGCCGTGAACAGCCCGGTGGTGAAGTCGAGCGCCTCGTAGATGATCAGGTTGTAGGCGGTCCGCATCAGGTTGGTCTTCATCTCCTCGGTGACCGCGATCACGCCGTTGCGCACGATCTCGGTGATCACCGGGTCGGCGCGACGCGCGGCTAGGTCGTTCCGCCGAGGGGATAGCTCGTCCATCGCGTGGGTCCGCTCGCTGCCCGAATGGTGCCGGGACTCTAGGGGATCGGCGGGGGCGAATCCAGGTTACGGCGGTTTGCGTTGACAGGCCCGACCCGGCATTCGACACTTTGGCGGACCGAACTTCGCCCTCTCCTCCCTTTAGGGAGGAGAGGGCGCGAGCGTAGCGAGCGGGTGAGGTGGGCTTCGGATGATCCCCACCTCACCCCGACCCTCTCCTCCCCAAAAGGGGAGGAGAGGGAGAAGCACATGGGAGGCACAACAAATGAATCGGACGATCACGACGCGAGCACTGATGCTGGCGGGACTTATAGGCGCGTTTCTAGGCGCGACTCCGGCCGCGGCCCAGTCGGCCGGGGATTTCTACAAGGGCCGCCAAATCACTTTCATCGTGGGCGGCGGCGTCGGCGGCTCGTACGGGCTCTATGCCCGCACGATCGCGCCGTACCTCACCAAGCACATCGCCGGCAATCCGAGCGTCGTCGTGCAGCACATCGAGGGCGGCGGCGGCGTGCCCGCGTCGAACTACATCCACAACGTGGCGCCCAAGGACGGCAGCTACATCGGCATGACTCAGATGAACGCGGTGATGCAGCAGGTCGTGCGCCCCGCCGCGATCAAGTACGACAGCCGCACATGGCACTGGATCGGCAACGTCTCGCCGATGCGGAGCGTCGTCGCCGTCCGCAAGGACAGCGGCGTGGCGAGCCTGGAGGATGCGAAGAAAAAGGAGGTCGTCATGGGCGCGACCAGCAAGGCCTCCGAGATGTACATGACGCCCGCGCTGCTCAATCATTACCAAGGCACGAAATTCAAGATCGTGCTCGGCTATCCCGGCATGGCGCAGACCATGCTGGCGATCGAGAAGGGCGAGGTGCAGGGCCGGGCGGGGTCCTACGTGAGCCTCGCCTCGAGCCACGCCCCGTGGCTCAAGGAGGGCAAGCTCAGCCTGCTGACCCAGATGGCGCTGACGCGCGATCCGGCGATGAAGGACGTGCCGCTGATGCAGGACCTCGCCAAGAGCGACGAGGAGCGCAAGGTGTATTTCCTGAACGCCGCCCAGACGGCGTTCGGCCGCTCGATCTTCGTGCCGGGCGGCGTGCCCGCCGACCGGGTCGCCGCGCTTCGCGCCGGTTTCCAGGCGGCCGTCAAGGATGCGGCCTTCCTCGCCGACGCGGCGCGGCAGAAGATGCCGGTCGAGCCGATGTCGGGCGAGGAGCTCGTCGCCGTGGCCAGGGACTTGCTGGATACGCCGCCCGCCATCGTCAAGGCGTTCCAGGCGGCGACCGCGGGCAAGTAACCGCCCGGGGCGGCTCGAATCGGGGGGAAGCCGCGGCAGGTTCCGCTGCCGAGCGATTGCGGTAAAATCGCCCCATGATCCCCCGCTATTCCCGTCCCGAGTTGGCCGCGCTGTGGGAGCCGGAGGCGCGGTTCCGCATCTGGCTCGAGATCGAGGCGCACGCCTGCGACGCGCAAGCCGAGCTCGGCGTCATCCCGAAATCGGCGGCGAAGGCGGTGCGGGCACGCGGCGCGTTCGAGGTCGCGCGTATCGATGCGATCGAGCGCGAGACGCGCCATGACGTGATCGCGTTCCTGACCAACTTGGCCGAGCATGTCGGGCCCGAGGCGCGCTTCGTGCACCAGGGCATGACGTCGTCCGACGTGCTCGATACCTGCCTCGCGATCCAGCTCGCGCGCGCCGCCGACATCCTGATCGCCGACGTGGACAAGCTGCTCGCGGCGCTCGAGAAGCGCGCGATCGAGCACAAGACGACGCCCTGCATCGGGCGCAGCCACGGCATCCACGCCGAGCCGACGACGTTCGGCCTCAAGCTGCTCGGCCACTACGCCGAGTTCGCGCGGAACCGTAGGCGCCTCGAGGCCGCACGGGCCGAAATCGCCACCTGCAAGATCTCGGGCGCGGTCGGCACGTTCGCCAACATCGATCCCTTCGTCGAGCAGTACGTCGCGAACAAGATGGGCCTCGCGCCGGAGCCGGTCTCGACCCAGATCGTGCCGCGCGACCGGCACGCCGCGTTCTTCGCCGCTCTCGCCGTGGTGGCGTCGGGCATCGAACGGCTCGCGACCGAGATAAGGCACCTGCAGCGCACCGAGGTGCGCGAGGCGGAGGAGTATTTCGCGCCGGGCCAGAAGGGCTCGTCGGCCATGCCGCACAAGCGAAACCCGGTGCTCGCCGAGAACCTGACCGGCCTCGCCCGGCTGGTGCGCTCCGCGGTGATCCCCGCCCTCGAAGACGTGGCGCTGTGGCACGAGCGCGACATTTCGCACTCCTCGGTCGAGCGGATGATCGCGCCCGACGCGACCGTCACGCTCGACTTCGCGCTTGCGCGCCTCGCCGGCGTCATCGAGCGGCTGGTCGTGTACCCCGAGAACATGCGCAAGAACCTCGATGCGCTCGGCGGGCTCGTCCATTCGCAGCGCGTGCTGCTCGCCCTCACCCAGGCCGGGATGATCCGCGAGGACGCCTATGCCACGGTCCAGAAGCACGCGATGAAGGCGTGGCAGGAGGGCGGCAGCTTCGAGAAGTTGCTCGCCGCGGACAAATCGGTCGCCAAGCTCCTCGACAAGGCGGCGCTATCGGCGCTGTTCGACCTCGCCTATCACCTGAAACACGTCGATGTGATCTTCGCGCGCGTGCTGGGGACGGAGTCGCGCAGAGCCGCGGCCAAGCCGCGACCTGCGCTGCGCCGCAGCCGGTGACGGCTTCACCGATCAGGGCTTCGTAGGGGCGGGTCTCTGACCCGCCGCTACTCGTAGACCGTAAGCAAAGGCTCGGACTTCATCCAGTCCTTGTGGGCCTCGACGTTGATGCGCTCGGACTTGGCGCCGGTCTCGGCGGCGACGACCTGGAGCAGCTCGAGGTCGTCATCGCCCGCCTTCTCGAACCAGTAGCGCGCGCCACCGGGCATCAATATGCCCTCGCCCAGCCCGTACTCGCCGATCAGCGTGTCGCCCAGCCCGTAGAATCGCACGCGGCCCTTCAGCACCATCCAGGTGGTGTCCGAGTTGGTGTGGTAGTGCAGGTTGTTCTCGCCGCCGCTCTTGACGATCTGCACGAGCGTGCGCATGCGCCCGGTCTTGCCCAGCATCACCACGTCCTTGGGCTTGCCCGAATCCGGCGCGGCGTAGGCGAGCGGCTGGATGCGCGTCTCGGCCTCGCGGTGGAACGCTTCCTTCTCCGCGGGCGTCATCTTGCGCACGTCGACGATGGCCATGGCGCTACTCCCTTGTCCTGCCGGCGGAGAATTCTAGGCGCTCCGGCCGAGCCGCGCCAGCGCCCGGCCGAAGCCTAGGCCTTCTTCTCCGCGGCGATCTGCTTCTCGGCCTCGGCGAGCAGGCGGTCCATCTCCTTGCGCAGCGCGGGCTCCGCGAGCATCACGCCCTTCGCGGTGAGGTCGCCCAGCACCTTCTCGACCACGTCGGAGTCGCCGGGCTTCTGGAAATCGGAAGCGACGACCTCTTTGGCGTAGGCGTCGGCCGCCGGACCGTGGACGTTCATCTTCTCCGCCGCCCATAGCCCGAGCAGCTTGTTGCGCCGGGCCATGATCTTGAACTTGGCCTCCTGGTCGTGTCGGTACTTCGCCTCGAAGCCCTTTTCGCGTTCGTCGAACGTGGTCATGTCGCGTCCCTGATACGGTTTCGGTTTCGCGGCTCGGAGCTATATATTGGCCGGAACGCGGCTTGGCGCAAGCAAAGCCGCCCGTCCCGCCGCATCGCATGTGCACCGTCGTCACGCTGCGCCGTCCCGATCACCGCTGGCCGCTCCTCCTCGCCGCCAACCGCGACGAGATGGCGAGCCGCCCGTGGCGTCGGCCCGGGCGCCACTGGCCGGATCGGCCGAACGTCGTCGCCGGCATGGACGAGCTGGCCGGCGGCACCTGGCTCGGCGTCAACGACGAGGGCGTCGTCGCCGGCATCCTCAACCGCAAGAACAGCCTCGGCCCCGACCCGAACCTCCGCTCGCGCGGCGAGCTCGTGCTGGAAGCGCTCGACCACGCCGACGCGGTCGAGGCGGCTTCGGCGCTCGGCGCGCTCGATGGGCGGTCGTACCGCGCCTTCAACATGGTGATCGCCGACAACCGCGACGCCTTTTGGCTGAAGGGGCTCGGGCCCGGCGGCGACGGGCGGGTCGCGGTCGCCGAGCTGCCCGAAGGAGTCGCGATGCTGACCTCGCTCGAGCTCAACGACCGCGCCTCGGGACGGATCGCCACCTATCTGCCGCGCTTCTCTGCCGCGCCGCCGCCCGACCCGGACGCGGGCAATTGGCAAAGCTGGGAGACGCTCGTCGCCGACCGCGGTTCGGGCGCCGCGGGCGAGGACGAGCGCGGCATGGTGATCGTCGCCGACGGCGGGTTCGGCACCTTGTCGAGCTCGCTGATCGCCCTGCCGTCGGCCGA
>DASWLB010000154.1:0-4733 GCA_036396315.1 Alphaproteobacteria bacterium | reverse complement strand
GTCGAGAAGCTCGACGTCTTCGCCGACGCGGCCGGGGCGGGCGTCGAAATCGAGCGCGTGCGGCCGCGCCGCTGACCCTTCGCCGTCGCGCGGCCATTCCCTGCGATTCCAAGCCCTTGTGGCCTTGCCGAAGCGATTTGTTCACAGGCCCGGCCGCCGCGACTCGGGCGTTGCCGAAGCGTGGCGAAACCGTGACATTCCCGCGGTTCTTTCCGATTGACATTGCTTTTTCCCCGGAATTTCAAGGATTTCTTGAGTTGCCTAATTTTTAGGCAAATAGGTCAAATGCCGGAAATCATTCGCCCGCCGCGCCATGCCCGGCCCGTTGTCGACAGAGTTCTCCACAGGTTTGGTGGACAATTATGGCGAGTGGACGTGAGCCGCTGGTGCCCCGCGTGCGGCGTTGACAGGCTTCCGGGTGCGGTCCAAATCTCCGGCAATGGCGGATTCCCAGACCATCGAGGCGGCGCTTGCGGCCGATGCCGCGGACGCGGCCGAACGCGGCTTGCGCGGGGCCGCGGTGATTGCCGCGGCGCTCAAGACGCTGCCGCTCGGCCCCGGCGTGTACCGGATGGCCGACGCGCGCGGCAAGCCGCTCTACGTGGGCAAGGCCAAGAGCCTGAGGAAGCGCGTCGCATCCTATTGCCGGCCGGACCGGCTGGATTCGCGCATCCGGCGGATGGTGGCGGCGACGGCGAAGCTCGAGGTCATCACCTGCCACACCGAGGTCGAGGCGCTGCTGCTCGAGAGCAACCTCATCAAGCAGTTGAAGCCGCACTACAACGTGCTGCTGCGCGACGACAAGTCGTTCCCCTTCATCCTGCTCACCGGCGACGGCGAGTGGCCGCAGCTCCTCAAGCATCGCGGCGCGCGCAACCGCAAGGGCGAATATTTCGGTCCGTTCGCCAACGCCGGCGCGGTCAACCGGACGCTGAACGCGCTGCAGCGGGCCTTCCCGCTGCGATCGTGCTCCGATTCGGTGTTCGCCCAGCGCACCCGGCCGTGCCTGCAGTACCAGATCAAGCGCTGCACCGCGCCGTGCGTCGGCCGCATCGCACACGAGGAATACGGCGCCATCGTCGACGATGCGCGCGCCTTCCTGTCCGGAAAGAGCCGCGAGATCCAGGCGAGCCTGTCGGAGCGCATGCAGGCGGCGAGCGATGCGCTCGACTTCGAGGCGGCAGCCGGCTACCGCGACCGCATTCGCGCGCTGACCCAAATCCAGGCGCACCAGGACATCAACGTCGCCGCGCTGGGCGATGCCGACGTGATCGCCGCGCACGACAGCGCCGGGGTCGTGTGCATCCAGGTGTTCTTCTTCCGCGCCGGCCAGAATTTCGGCAACCGCACCTATTTCCCCGCCCAGGCGCGCGATCTGACGACGGCTTCGGTGCTCGAGGCGTTCCTCGGCCAGTTCTACGCCCGCGCGACGCCGCCGCCTCTCGTTCTGGTGAGCCACACCCCCTCGGAGCCGCGGCTGATCGCCGCGGCGCTCGGCATGCGCGCCGGCCGCAAGGTCGTGCTGTCGACGCCCGCGCGCGGGGTACGGCGCAAGCTGATGGACCACGCGCTCGCCAACGCGCGCGAGGCGCTCGCCCGCCACCTCGCGGAAAGCTCGTCGCAGCGCCGGCTGCTCGAGGGCGTCGCCGAGCTGTTCGGGCTCGACGGTCCGCCCGCGCGCATCGAGGTATACGACAACAGCCACGTCGCCGGCGCCCATCCGGTCGGCGCCATGATCGTCGCCGGGCCGGAAGGGTTCGACAAGAAGTCGTACCGCAAGTTCAACATCCGCGGCGCCGCGGGCAACGACGACTACGCCATGCTGCGCGAAGTGCTGACGCGGCGCTTCGGCCGCGCCGTGAGCGAGGACCCGGGTCGCGCCGGCGAGGGCTGGCCCGACCTCGTGCTGATCGACGGCGGCGCCGGCCAGCTCGGCATCGCCCGCGAGGTGTTCGGCGAGCTTGGCATCGACGACGTGGCGTTCTGCGCCGTCTCCAAGGGGCCGGATCGCGACGCGGGACGCGAGCGCTTCCACGTCCCGGACCGCGAGTCCTTCATGCTGCCGCCGCGCGACCCCGTGCTCTATTTCCTGCAGCGGCTGCGCGACGAGGCGCACCGCTTCGCCATCGGCTCGCACCGGGCGCGGCGGTCGGGCGCCATCGTGCGCTCGGCGCTCGACGAGATCGAGGGCATCGGGGCTGCACGCAAGCGCGCCCTCCTGCACCATTTCGGTTCGGCCGACAGCGTCGCGCGCGCCGGGCTCGCCGATCTCGAGGCGGTGACGGGCATCAGCAAAACCGTCGCGAAAAAGATTTATGATCACTTCAACTCCGGCCGATAGAATCGCGTGATGACGAACCTGCCCAATATGCTCACCTTGCTCCGGATCGCCGCGATCCCGGTGATCGTCGCCCTGTTCTACGTGGGCGGCGAGGCCGGCGCGTGGCTCGCCTGCGCGGTGTTCGCGCTCGCCTGCGTCACCGACTATCTCGACGGTCTGATCGCGCGGATGCGCAGCCAGCAATCGGCGTTCGGCCGCTGCCTCGATCCGATCGCGGACAAGCTGCTCGTCGCCTCGGCCCTCCTCATGCTCGCCGGGTTCGGCCAGGTCGCCGGCTACACGCTGATCCCGGCGGTCGTCATCCTGTGCCGCGAGATCGTCGTCTCGGGCTTGCGCGAGTTCCTGGCCGAGCTGCGCGTGCCGCTGCCGGTCACCCAGCTCGCGAAGTGGAAGACGGCGCTGCAGATGGCCGCCATCGCCTGCTTGATCGTGGGCGACGCGGCGCCCGCCGCGCTCGAGCTGCGCACCGTCGGCGAGGTCGGGCTGTGGATCGCGGCGGGGCTCACCTTGATCACCGGCTACGATTACCTGCGCGCCGCGCTCGGCCACTTGCGGGCGGTCGACTCCGGCACCGACGGCTCGGCGCATGCATCGGCGGAGTCGAGGCGCGGCCCGCGCGCCCGGACGGGATGAAGCTGTTCGGCCTCGCCGGCTGGAGCGGCAGCGGCAAGACGACGCTGATCGTCCGGCTCATTCCCGAGCTCAACCGGCGCGGCGTCGCGGTCTCGACCGTCAAGCACGCGCACCATGCCTTCGACATCGACATGCCGGGCAAGGATTCGTACGAGCACCGCGCCGCCGGGGCGCGCGAAGTCGTGGTTTCATCGATCAATCGCTGGGCCATCGTGCACGAGCATCGCGGCCACGCCGAGGCGAGCCTCGCGGAGCTGCTCGCGCTTCTGGCGCCGGTCGATCTCGTGCTGATCGAGGGGTTCAAGCACGCCGATTACGAGAAACTCGAGGTGCATCGCCCCGCGGTGGGTAAGCCGATGCTTTGGCCCAGCGATCCCACCATCGTCGGGGTGGCGAGCGATGCGCCGCTCGCGGGCGTGCCGCTGCCCGTGCTCGCCCTCGGGGACGTCGCGGCGATCGCCGATTTCGTCGTCGCGCGCTGCGGCCTCCAACGCGCGGCGAGCGGGGTCGCCTGACATGGCGCAGCTCTCCGACGACTGCTTCGCGGTCGGGCGCGGCCGCATGACCGCGGCCGAAGCGCTCGCCCTGCTCGAGGACCGCCTCGTCGCCGTGACCGAGATCGAGGAGGTGCGCTTGCGCGCGGCGCCGGGCCGCATCCTCGCCGCCGACGTGATCGCGGAACGCAGCGTGCCGCCGCACGACAACTCCGCGGTGGACGGCTATGCCGTGCGCTTCGCCGACCTGGCCGAGACCGGCGACACGCGGCTCATCCTTGCCGGCCGCGCTGCGGCGGGCCACCCGGTGGGCGGTCCGCTGCCACCGCGCGGCGCGGTGCGCATCTTCACCGGCGCGCCGATGCCCGAGGGCGCCGACACGGTGATGATGCAGGAGGACTGCCGCGAGGAGGACGGAAACGTCGTCGTGCCCGCCGGCATCGCGCGCGGCGCCAACTGCCGCAAGACGGGCGAGGACGTGGCCGAGGGCGCGACCGTGCTCGCCGCCGGGCGCCGGCTGCGGCCGCAGGACGTCGGGCTGATCGCCTCGATCGGGCGCACGAGGGTGCCGGTCTATCGCCGGCTGCGCTGCGCGCTGTTCTCGACCGGCGACGAGATCCGCGACCCGGGCGCAGCGCTGCCCGCGGGATGCGTATACGACGCTAACCGCCACGTGCTCGCCGCGCTGATGGATTCGCTCGGCTGCGCGGTCGACGATCTCGGCATCCTGCCGGACGATCGCGCGACCATACACGCGGCGCTCGGCGACGCCGCGCGCACCCACGACGCCATCGTCACCTCGGGCGGCGTGTCGGCCGGCGAGGAGGACCATGTGCGCGCCGCCGTCGCCGCCCAGGGCAGCATCCATTTCTGGCAACTTGCCATCCGCCCCGGCCGCCCGATCGCGCTCGGCCAAGTGGGCCACGCCGCCTTCATCGGGCTGCCCGGCAACCCGGCGGCGATGATGGTGACGTTCCTGCGCCTCGCCCGCCCGGCGCTGCTGAGCCTCGCGGGCTGCCGCGAGATCACGCCCACCCTGTTCCGGGTGCGCGCCGAGTTCAGCTACCGGAAGAAGAAGGACCGGCGCGAATGGGTGCGCTGCCGCATCGTGCCCGGCCCCGACGGCGTGCCGCAGGCGATCAAGTTCCCGCGCGAAGGCGCGGGAATCCTCACTTCCCTGGTCGAATCCGACGGGCTCGTCGAGCTGCCCGAGGAGTTGACCCGGCTCGATCCCGGGACCATGGTGGATTTCCTGCCGTTCAGCG
>DASWLB010000153.1:0-1502 GCA_036396315.1 Alphaproteobacteria bacterium | reverse complement strand
CCCGCGATCGCACCGAGCCCGGTCCGGACCAGCCGCCCGCGCGCGGGGAGACCGTCGCGAACGAACAGATCCGCCTCGCACCGATCGAGATCGGGATCGAGATGACTCTCGGTGAGAGAGACGGAGAGATCGCCGTGCGGGGCGGCCAGCGCAGACAGACGCGGCGCGAGGAATCGCGCGGCCCATTCGCCCGCCGCGATGCGGACCGCGCTCCTGACGTCGCTGCCGAGAGCGGCGCGGCGCCGATCGATTGCCGCCGCGGCGTCCGCCATGCTCTGCGCCATCGGCAGGAGCTTCTTGCCCATTCGCCGAGCGCTCGAACAGCCGGGCGCCCACGCTCAGCTCGAGCTGGTGGAGGTGCCGCCCGATGGTCGGCTGTCCGAGTCGCAGCGCACGCGCCGCCTTGCGCAGGCTGCCGCCCTGGGCGACGGCGAGGAAGACCCGCAGATCGTCCCATTGCACGCCCCGAGCTTAGCAAACGCGCCCGAAAGAAAGGGGGTGCTCCGAATCCGGAACGCCGCGTTCCACATCTGGAGGCTCGTGCGCCCGCGCCGCCGATGGTGCACTGGCGGCAGCTGGGAGGGTGCAAGATGGGCACGGACCGGTAGGCGTCTTCGACATGACCCTGGCGCACGGCACAGACCGGCTGGAGTCGGCTCGCCTCGTGCTCCGGCGGGTCGCGCCGGACGATCTGCCGTTCTTCACTCGCCTCCACGCACTCCCCGAAGTCGCGCAGCATCTGTATCCCGGAGGCCGGCCGCGCTCGCCCGCGGAGACGGCCGCATGGTTGCAGTACACTCTCGCGAGCTATGAGCAGCTCGCGCTCGGCTATCTCGCGGTCGTGCGCAAGGAAGACGGAGCGCTGATCGGCCGCTGCGGCTTGATGGACCTCGTTGTCGAATCCGCGGCCCCCGAGCACGGGGTTCGCAGAGGATGGTTCGGGCGCGAACAGGCACCCGCTGGCGTCGCGCTGACGTTCGAGACCGAGCTCGGCTACACGTTCGACCCCGCCGTCTGGGGCCAGGGTTTCGCGACCGAAGCGGCGCGTTGCGTTCGCGACTACGCGCGCGTCGGCCATCCTTCCGCAGAACGCCCGCTCGCGGCGCGTCGCCGAACGGTCGGGCGCGCGAGCTGCCGGCCAGATGGAAGTGGTCGGTCTCGCGTGGGATCGCTACGTGTGGCCGCTCGACACAGGCGGCGCGCCTCAGCCTCAGCCGGCATCGACGACCTAGCCCGACTTTCGCAGGATTCTCATGCCCACAGTCGGTAATGTGCCACGTTTCCGAGCGAAAAAGCTTGCCGGGGGGAGTGGTTGATGCTAGTTGAAGGAACATCTTCTTCTTCGAACGCCTTGTCGATGGCCGTTCCGGATGGCGGCGGATTCCGTGTGGGATCCGCGGACGAAACACCCTGTCTCCCGGCAGGTGCTGCTCGGGCCCGCCGGTCCCGCGCCGGTGGCCGACCTCGCGCGCACGCGCACCATTGGGACGCGGCGGGTCGGC
>DASWLB010000152.1:0-4584 GCA_036396315.1 Alphaproteobacteria bacterium | reverse complement strand
GTTTTGGGGCTTGTTCGAACGCGCTTTAACCTTCGAGGCCCTGCGCGGCCATCGCCTTGCCGATCTCGCGCTCGCCCATCACCGCGAAATCCGCGCCGAGCTTGACGAGGTAGTCGACCTCGGCATCGCCGTGGGCGCGGGCGACGATGCGGAGCGCCGGGTTCATGGCGCGTCCTTGCTCGACGAATTGGCCCGCCTCGAAGCTGTTCGGAATGGCGACGAACAGCGAGCGGGCGGCTGCGATATTTGCTAGCCGTAACAACACGTCCGGTGCAGCGGGACCCGCCACGGCGGCGAGGCCTTGCTCGCGGATCGCCGAGAGGATGTCCAGGTTTTCCTCGACCACGAGGAACGGCAAACCACGCTCCTTGAACGCCTCGCCGACGACGCTCCCGACCCGTCCGTAGCCGATGAGCACCGCGTGGCCGATCAACGTCGAGGCGGGCGGCTCGGCCGGAACTCCGGCCGCGACCGTGGCCGGTGCGGGTGCCGCCGAGCCCCGGCGCCGCTCGAGCCGGAGAACCAGCCGGTCGATGCCGGCGAAGAACAGCGGGTTTACGAGGATGGAAACGATCGCGCCCGCGAGGATCAGGTCGCGCGCCTCGTCGGGCAGCACGTTCAAGGCGATGCCGAGCCCGGCCAGGATGAAGGAGAACTCGCCGATCTGGGCGAGGCTCGCGGAAATGATCAGCGCCGTGCCCATCTCGTAGCGGAAGGCGAGCATGATGGCGAGCGCGGCGACGGACTTTCCGACGAGGATGATGAACAGCGTGGCGACGAGCGGCCAGACGTCGCGGACGAGGATCGCGGGATCGACCAGCATGCCGACCGAAACGAAGAACAGCACGGCGAAGGCGTCGCGCAGCGGCAGCGATTCCTGGGCTGCCTGCGAGCTGAGCGGCGACTCGGCCATGACCATGCCGGCGAAGAACGCGCCGAGCGCGAAGGACACGCCGAACAGCTCGGCTGAGCCGTAGGCGACGCCCAGCGCGGTCGCGAGCACGGCAAGGCGGAACAGCTCGCGCGAACCCGTATGGGCGATCTGGTGCAAAAGCCAGGGAACGACGCGCCGCCCGACGATCAGCATAAGCGCGACGAACACGACGATCATGCCGAACGTGAATCCGACCGTCTTCAGGAGATCGAGCGGTTCGGGCGCACGCCAGGACTCGCCTTCGGCGAGAATGCCGGCCAGCGGCGGCAGGAGGACGATGGCAAGGATCATCGCCAGGTCCTCGACGATCAGCCAGCCGACGGCGATGCGCCCGGGCTCGCTCTCGATCATGCGGCGGTCCTGAACGGCGCGCAGCAGCACGACCGTGCTCGCGACCGAAAGCGCGAGCCCGAATACGAGGCCGGCGCCGGGCGACCAGCCGAGCGACCAGGCAAGGCCCATGCCCAACAGGGTCGCGATGACGATCTGGATGACCGCGCCCGGGATCGCGATGGCTTTGACGGACAGGAGGTCCTTCAACGAGAAGTGCAGCCCGACGCCGAACATCAGAAGGATGACCCCGATCTCGGCGAGGTCCTTGGCGAGCGTCTGATCGGCGACGAAACCCGGCGTGTAGGGGCCGACCGCGACACCTGCCAGCAGGTAGCCGACGATCGGCGACACGCGTAGGCGAGCGGCGACCGCCCCCAGCACGAAGGCGAGCACGAGGCCGATCACGATGGTCGCGATCAGCGGCGAATCGTGCGGCATCGGCGGGTCTCGCGTTGCGGAGTTCTACGCTTCCCTGAAATACAGCGAGATTCCGGTCGCTGCAATTATCGCCGCGCCTTGGCGTCTTGCAGCGCCTGCCAGATGCGTTCCGGCGTGAACGGCGTGTCGAGGTGGGTCACGCCGCGCGTCGCCAGCGCATCGAGCACGGCGAGCGGCGTCGCGCCGAGCGACCCGGCCGTGCCCGCCTCGCCGCAGCCCTTGAGGCCGAGCGGATTGGTCTTGGCCGGCACCGGCCGCGTCGCGAAGGCGATCGACGGCAAATTGTCGGCGCGCGGCAGGCAGTAATCCATCAGCGAGCCCGTGAGGAGCTGGCCGTTGTCGTCGTACACGGTGCGCTCGAGCAGCGCCTGGCCCACGCCCTGGGCGATGCCGCCGTGCACCTGGCCCTCGACGATCATCGGGTTGATCATGGTGCCGAAATCGTCGACCACGGTGTAGCGCAGGATCGCCGTCTCGCCGGTGTCCGGATCGACCTCCACCTCGCAGATGTGGGCGCCGTTCGGGAAGGTCGAAGGCGAGGTGTCGTGGCTCACCCAGGCGTCCAGCTTGTTCGGCACGCCGGCGGGCAGGTTCGCAAGCGTGCGCGCCTTGGCCGCAAGCTCCATGATGCCGATGGTGCGGTCGGTACCGGCGACGCGGAACCGGCCCGGCTGGAACTCGATGTCCTCCACCGCGGCCTCCAGCACGTGCGAAGCGAGCTTCTTGCCGTTCTCGATGACGACGCCCGAGGCCTGCAGGATCGCGCCCGAGGAGGCGATCGCCGAGCGCGAGCCGCCCGACCCGCCGGGCGCCCGGATCTGGTCGGTGTCCGATTGGTCGAACCGGATGGCCTCGAACGGGATGCCGAGCGCCTGGCTCAGCACCTGCGAAAACGGCGTCGCGTGGCCCATGCCGAAATCCTTGCCGGCGCAGATCAGCGTGACCGTCCCATCCGCGTTGAAGCGGACGTCGGCAAGCTCCTTGCCGGGCGGCGCGGTGTGTTCGAGGTAGCAGGCGACGCCGATGCCGCGCAGCTTGCCGCGGGACTCGGAGTCGCGGCGCCGCGCCGGGAAACCGGCCCAGTCGGATCGCCGCACCGCCTCGTCGAGGCAGCCGACGAAATCGCCCGAGTCGTACACCGGCCCGTTCGGTGTTTTGTAGGGCATCTCGTCCTTGCCGACGAGGTTGCGCCGGCGCAGCTCGATGCGGTCGATGCCCATCTCGCGCGCCGCCTGGTCTACCAGGCGCTCCATCACGTACTTGGATTCGGGCCGCCCCGCGCCGCGATAGGGCCCGGTCGGCACCGTGTTGGTGAACATCGCCTTCATCGCGACCGCCATCGCCCGGGTGCGATAGACGCTCGGCAGGTTGCGCGACAGGACCGCGGTGAACGGCGCCGGACCCATCGCGGTGACGTAGGCGCCGGTGTCGCCCCACCCGGTTAAGCGAATGGCGAGGAAATTGCCGTCCTTGTCGAGGGCAAGCTCGGCGTCCACCAGGCTCGCGCGCCCCTGCTGGTCCGACACGAAGCATTCCTGCCGCTCGGCGCACCATTTCACGGGCCGGCCCAGCTTGCGCGCGGCGAACATCGCGGCGACCGTTCCGTCGTAGGCTTGGCCGCGCGTGCCGAACGACCCGCCGACGTCGCCCGAGATCACCCGCACCTTGTCGGGCGGCAGCTTGAATATCGCGCCGGCGAGCGCGCCGCGCAGCCCGAACGCGCCCTGGCTGTGCGAATAGATGGTGAACTTCTGCTGCTCCTTGTCGAAGGCGGCCACCGCCGCGCGCGGCTCCATGGCGTTCGCGACCACGCGGTTGTTCTCGAGCCGGAGCCGCGTCACGTGCGCCGCCTTGGCGAACGCCGCATCCGTCGCGGCCGGATCGCCCTCGAGAAAGTCGAGGCACAGATTGTTCGGAATCTCGTCGAACAGGATGGGCGCGCCCGCCGCCCGCGTCATGTCGGTGACGACGGGCAGCGCCTCGATCTCGACATCGATCAGCTCCGCCGCGTCCTTTGCTTGGGCCAAGGTCTGGGCGACCACGAGCGCGAGCGGGTCGCCGACATGACGCACCCGGTCGATCGCGATCGCCGGGTGGATCGGGACCTTGAGCGGATTCCCGTCGCGCCCCTTGAGCGGCATCACGTTGGGCAGCCCGCCGATGCCGTCGGCGGCGAGGTCCTTGCCGGTATAGACCGCGAGCACGCCCGGCGACTTTGCCGCCCGTGCCGTATCGATCCGGGTTATGCGCCCATGCGCGAGAGTGGAACGCAGCAGGTAGGCATGGGCCTGGCCGGGCAGGCTCACATCGTCGGTGTAGCGGCCGCCGCCGGTCAGCAGCCTCGGGTCCTCGCTGCGCAGCACCGGCTGGCCCACCGCGAAGCGCGCGTCGAAACCGATGTCGTCGGGCATGGCGTTTCCCTGTGATTTCTTGCCCCCGGGTTGGCCGGGCGGGCGATGGTGGCGCACTCTTGCAAATGCGCGCCGGACACGCAACCGCGCTTGGTCGCGGTCCGGTCGGTCCGGTTACAATGGCGCGAAGGAACTTGGATCAGGGAGGAAGCGATGCGGGCCTGGGTCATGTGGCGAACCCTTGCGATCTTGGGCGCGGTGGCTGCCGCGTCGGCGCCTGCGGCGCACGCCGACGAGGTGGCCGATTTCTACAAGGGCAAGACGATGCAGATCCTGGTCGGCTTCCCGCCCGGCGGCGGGTACGACCTGTATGCGCGCCTGGTCGAGCGCCATCTCGGCAAGTACGTTCCGGGCAACCCGTCGATCGTCGTCAAGAACATGCCGGGCGGCACCGGGGTGCGCGCCGCGGCCTACATGTCGAACGCGACGCCCCAGGACGGACTCACACTGGGCACCTTCCTCGACAAC
>DASWLB010000151.1:0-3668 GCA_036396315.1 Alphaproteobacteria bacterium | reverse complement strand
TCGGCCTCGGGCCAGGCGCGCGCCAGCTCGTCCGCCGTCACGATCGGGCAGATCATGTCGTAGCGCCCCTGCACGATGGTCGCCGGCAGATGGCGGATGCGGTAGAGCTCGGCCAGCAGCCGGTTGTCCTTGAGCGTCGCGTCGTCGACGAAGTAGTGCGTCTCGATGCGGGCAAGCGCGAACGCCATGGAGGCCTCGCCGAACGCGGCCACGGTCTCGGGGCTCGGCACCAGGGTCGAACACGACCCTTCGTAGGTGCTCCACGCGCGCGCCGCCGGCAGGTGCATCGCCGGGTCGGCGTCCATCAGCCGCTTGTGGAACGCGGCCAAGAGATCGCCGCGCTCCGCCTCCGGGATCGGCGCGACGAAGCGGCGCCACGCCTCGGGGAACACGGTGCGGAGCCCGTACAGGAACCATTCGATCTCGTGCGGGCGCGCGAGAAAGATGCCGCGCAGCACGAAGCCGGTGCAGCGGTCGGGATGCGCCTCGCCATAGGCGAGAGCGAGCGTCGAGCCCCACGAGCCGCCGAACACGAGCCAGCGCTCGATGCCGAGCGCCTCGCGCAGCCGCTCGATGTCGGCGATCAGGTGCACGGTCGAGTTGTCGGTCACCTCGCCCGTCGGCGTCGAGCGCCCGGCGCCGCGCTGGTCGAAGATCACGATGCGATAGCGGCGCGGATCGAAGAAGCGCCGGTGCACCGCGGTCGCGCCGGCGCCCGGCCCGCCGTGCAGGAACAGCACCGGCGTCCCCTGCGGATTGCCCGACTGCTCCCAATACATGGTGTGCACATCGTCGAGGCGGAGCCGGCCGGTGTCGTAAGGCTCGATCGGCGGGTAGAGCTGTTCGCGTGTCATGCCACGGGTACGATGGGGTTACGCAGGGCGGACGGCCAGCTTCCTCTATAAATGAGCGCGTTGCGCTTGGCAAACCGCCGTGAAAATGCCGCGGTGCCGACCTATACTTCGCGCGCTGTGGGTTCCCGAGCCGTTCTCGCCGTGGCTTTGCTCGCGGCCGCCCTCGCCGGCGCGCCGCCGGCCGCGTGCGAAGCGGCGGAACCGGTCGCCGAGGGTCGCGTCGCCCGGGTGATCGACGGCGACACGGTCGCCCTCGACGGCGGTCAGGAAGTGCGGCTCGTCGGCATCCAGGCGCCCAAGCTGCCGCTCGGCCGGCGCGGGTTCGAGGCCTGGCCGCTCGCGCGCGAATCGAAGCGCGCGCTCGAATCGCTGGTGCGCGGCCGCCGGGTCGCGCTCGCCTACGGCGGGCGCAAGGTGGATCGGCACGGCCGCCTCCTCGCCCACGTCACCGGCGAAGATGGACTCTGGCTGCAAGGCGAGATGCTCCGGCGCGGCCTCGCCTGCGTCTACACCTTTGCCGACAACCGGGCGCGCGCCGCCGAGATGCTGGCGCTCGAGGGCGCGGCCCGCGCCGGCCGCCGCGGCATCTGGGCCGATCCGTACTACGCCGTCCGCGCCGCCGCGAACGCGCCCGGGCCCGTAGGCACGTTCCAGCTCGTCGAAGGCACGGTGCTCGCCGCCGGGCGGGCGGGCGGGCGCGTCTATCTCAATTTCGGGCGCGACTGGCGCAGCGACTTCACCGTCGCGATAGGCCCGCGCGACCTCGCCCGCTTCGGCGGCGCCGAGGCGGCGCGGAGCGCCTATGACAAGAAGCGGGTGCGTGCGCGCGGCTGGATCGAACGGCGCAACGGCCCGATGATCGTGGCCACCCATCCGGAACAGATCGAGGTGCTCGGACCATGACACGACGACGCAAGGGGGCGATGCTGGCGCTCCTCCTCCCGCTCGCCGCCGCGCCGACGATGTCCGGCTGCGTCACCAACCCGGCGACCGGCCGGACCACCTTCACCGGCGGGCTCTCGACCTCGAGCGAAGTCAGCATGGGGCGCGAGCAGCATCCCAAGATCGTCGAGGAGTTCGGCGGGCTCGCGGGCTCGCCCGAGCTGCAGCGCTACGTCGCGAGCCTGGGCGCGCTCATCGCCCGCACGGTCGAGCGCAAGGACATCGCCTACACCTTCACGGTGCTCAACTCGCCCATCGTCAACGCGTTCGCCCTGCCCGGCGGCTACATCTACATCACGCGCGGGCTGCTCGATCTCGCCGATTCGGAAGCCGAGCTTGCCGCCGTGCTCGCCCACGAGTTGGGCCACGTGACCGCGCTCCACCACGCGCAGCGCCAGGGCCAGACGGTGCTCGCCAACATCCTGGTCGCCGGGCTCGGCGTCGCGGTCGGCGGCGAGCTGGCGGGGCTCGGCCAGGTGGCGGCGCTCGGCGTGCTGCAGTCGTTCTCGCGCGAGCACGAGTACGAGGCCGACGGGCTCGGCGTGCGCTACCTGTCGCGCACCGGCCACGACACCCGAGGGATGGCGCGATTCCTGTCGAAGCTGCGCGCCCATTCCCGGCTCGAGGCGCAGCTGCGCGGCGAGCCGTCCGACAAGGTGGACCAGTTCGACTATCTCGCGACCCACCCGGCGCCGGTCGAGCGCGTCGATCGCGCGACCCAGCTCGCCGCGGCCGCCGGCGCGCAGCGCGATCCGATCGTCGGGCGCGACGTCTATCTCAACCAGATCGACGGGCTGCTGCACGGCGACGATCCCGCGCAGGGCTTCGTGCGCGGCCGCGTCTTCGCCCATCCGGCGCTGCGCTTCCGGTTCGAGGTGCCGCCGGGGTTCCGGCTGTTCAACTCGCCCACCACGGTCGCCGCGTTCGGGCCGGAAGGTTCGCGCCTCCTGTTCGACCGCGCCCGCAACCCGACGCCGGGCCCGATCCAGAGCTACCTGACCGACGTGTGGGCGAAGGGCGCCACGCTCTCCCAGGTCGAGACGATCAACGTCAACGGGCTCGATGGCGCGACCGGCACCGCGCGCGGGCGCACCGACGCGGGCGTGATGGACGTGCGGCTGGTCGCGATCCGCGTCGATGCCCGCACCATCTACCGCTTCCTGTTCGTCACCCCGGCGGCGATGACGGCGCGCATCGCGCCCGAGCTGCGCCGCACCACCTACAGCTTCCGGCGCTTGAGCGACGCGGAGCTGGCCCAGCTCAAGCCGCTCCGGCTGCGCATCCGCACCGTCGGTCCCGGCGACACGGTCGACAGCCTCGCCGCGCGCATGCCGTTCGAGGATTTCCGCCGCGAACGGTTCCTGGTGCTGAACGGGCTCGCCCCCGGCGCGCGGCTGTCGCCCGGAATGCGGGTGAAGACCGTCACCGACTAAGCGGCGAAAAAAACGTCAACCCGCAGGATCTCCGCTGGATGAGAACATCACTCGTGCGTTGCCCGGGCTGAGTAGATTCCGAGCCTACCTTCGCAGGATCGCTACCGGGCATTGTCGCATTGACCGCGCGACGCGCTCGAAGAGCGAATTTCCGTGGGTTTTCGCTACACATCCCATTGGAACGGCCGAGGCGCCGCGTGCGTTGGCGAGCCGCGGGCCGGTCGTTCCTTGAAGATTTCGCACGGAATCGCGAACGCGTCACCCGTGTCGCTCGCGGAGACAGCAAATGCCACGCGACCTGGGCGAAACCGGCGGTAACTTTGCGACGTTCATCGTGTTCGTCGTCATCGCGGGGATGCTGTATCTCGGCCGCGACATCTTCGTGCCGCTGGCGCTCGCGACCCTGTTCAGCTTCGCCCTCGCGCCTCCCATGTTGTGG
>DASWLB010000150.1:0-2921 GCA_036396315.1 Alphaproteobacteria bacterium | reverse complement strand
GCGATCGCGGTGCAAGAGCGGACGACGGTTTCGGGGACCGAGAAGGTGACGATCTTGACGGTCGCCACGATCTGTCCCGCCTCGACCGCGTCGAAAGGCAGGAGGGTCGCGAGCGTCGCCGCCTCGTTCACCGCGTTGATGCGATCGACGCGCGCGGCGTCGAGCATGACGACGCCGGGCGCACGCGCGATCAGGTTGCAGCGCCCGGTATAGGGATCGGAAACGGCGAGCCCGTCGCCGCACGCGGCCTCGGCAATGCGCCGCGCGGCAAGGTCCTCGGACACGTCGTCTGGCTCGAGCCGGGCGACGACGACCGAGCTTGCGCCGGCAGCGGCGAGCGCCTCGAGATCGGCAGGCGTGAGCACGCGCCCCTTCTTGAGCACGAGCCGGCCGCGGCGGACGGAATGGGCGAGGATGGCGCCTTCCGCGTCGGCGAGCGACACGTCACCGAACTTCATGCGTGCTCACACTTGTCACCCCGGACGGCGCGAAGCGCCGATCCGGGGTCCACGGGGTCCCTGGGTCCCGGCTCTCCCCGCGGATTTCGAGCCGCGGGTCGGCCGGGATGACAGTCAAGATTGTCACGCGGCGGCCTTCTCCTCCTCCTTGCGGTGGAGGACTTCCATGAGCTGGGCGAGGATCGAGACGGCGATTTCGGCCGGCGACACGGCGCCGAGATCGAGCCCGACCGGGCCGTGGATGCGGGCGATCTCCGCCTCGGTGAAGCCCTGCTCCTGCAGCCGCTTGACGCGCCCCGCGTGGGTGCGCCGGCTGCCCAGCGAGCCGATGTAGAACGCATCGGACCGGAGCGCGATAGCGAGCGCCGGGTCGTCGAGCTTGGGATCGTGGGTCAGGGTGACGACGGCCGTGCGGTGATCGGGCGCGAGGCTCTTCAGCGCGTCGTCCGGCCATTCGCCAAGGAGCCTCACGCCCGGGAAGCGCGCGTCGGTCGCGAACGACGCGCGCGGGTCGACGACGATCACCTCGTAGCCGGCAACCTCGGCGATGCGCGACAGGGGTTGGGCGATGTGGACCGCGCCGACGAGGATGAGGCGGA
Organism: Alphaproteobacteria bacterium; assembly: GCA_036396315.1. GTDB lineage: Bacteria > Pseudomonadota > Alphaproteobacteria > MPNO01 > DASWLB01 > DASWLB01. The sequence goes on along the minus strand of DASWLB010000150.1, from coordinate 1,864 downwards.
GCGGCGGGTTGTGCACCTCGACGAACCAGCGCCCGCCCTCGAGCTCGACGGTCTGGCTCTCGTTGTCCTGCAGCGCGCGCCGCGCCGAGGCGATCACTGCGGGGGGCGGAGCGGAGCCCGGCGCCTTGCGGTCGGCGTGGGCGGGATAGACGAGCGTTTGATCGCCGGTCTCGTCGAGGCGCGTCACCAGCGCGACCGCTCGTTTGGCGGCGCGGTCCTCGATCAGGCGGGACAGGATTTCGCGCTTCATCGTAGGGCGTCCCGGCCCTAGTCGAGCCGCTCGACGCGCACCTGGACGCGGCCGCCGCAGGCGAGCCCGACCTCCCAGGCTTGCTCGTTGGTGACGCCGAAATCGAGCATGCGCGGCTTGCCGTCCTTGATGGTCTCGAGCGCCTCGAGCACGACCGCGCCCTCGATGCAGCCGCCGGAGACGGAGCCGATGAACTTGCCCTTGTCGTCGACCACGAGGTGGCTGCCCTCGGGACGGGGCGATGAGCCCCAGGTCTTGACCACGGTGGCGAGCGCCACCTTGCGCCCCTCGTCGCGCCAGCGCGCGGCTTCGACGAGCACGTCGGCGTCGCCGGTGGCGCGCGCCGTCTCGATCACATCGCTTTGAGCCATTCCGTCGTTCCTTCCAATCGCTTGCCGGCCGGCCGGTTGAGCGCGTCGATGAGCTGTTCGAGGCTGTCTAAATTATGGACCGGGCGGAACTCGTCAACATGGGGCAGGATCGCCTGGATGCCCTGGGATTTGGGCTGGAACCCCTCGAACCGCAAGAGCGGGTTGAGCCAGACGAGGCGCCGGCACGATTTGTGCAGCCGTTCCATCTCGAGCGCGAGCCCGCGCCCCGCGTCGCGGTCGAGCCCGTCCGAGATGAGCACGACGACCGCACCCTGGCCCAGCACGCGCCGCGACCAGTGCAAATTGAAGTCGCGCAAGCACGCCCCGATGCGGGTGCCGCCCGACCAGTCCTCCGCCGCCTCGGCGCAACGCGCGAGCGCGATGTCCACGTCGCGTTCGCGCAAATGACGCGTGATGTTGGTCAGGCGCGTCCCGAACAGGAAGGTGTGGACGCGCGTGCGGTCGTTGGCGATCGCATGCATGAAGTGCAGCAGCATGCGCGAGTAGCGGGCCATCGAGCCCGAGATGTCGCAGAGGACGACGAGCGGCGGCGGGCGGTGCGCGTGCTTGCGCCAGCGAAGCGGGATCGTCGCCCCGCCGGAGCGAAGCGCCGCGCGCAACGTCGCGCGCATGTCCACGCGCGCCCGCCGCGAATTCGGCCGGTAGCGCCGCATCGCCACCTCGGGGATCGGCAGGCGCATGCGGGCGATCGCCTGCTTGGCCCGCGCCACCTCCTCGGCCGACATCTCCTCGAAGTCCATGGTGCGCAGCACCTCGCGCGCCGAAGCGGTCATCACCGCGTCGTATTCGACGTCTTCCTCGGGCTCCTTCTCGGACTCGGTCTCGCCCTTGCCTTCCTCCGGCTCGGGGCGGAACGCCTCCTCGATGCGGCGCATCGGCGGCTCCTCGGGCGGGGCTGCGCCGGCATCGAGGTCGGGCATCGCGGCGCCCATCAGCCGTTCGAGGATCTTGGGGTCGCGCCAGAAGATATGGAAAGCCTGGTCGAACAGCTCGTGCTGGTCGCGCCGGTTCACCAAAACGGCGTGCAGCGCCCAGTAGAAATCGGTCCGGTTGCCGACGCCGATAGCCTGGATCGCATTCACCGAATCGAGCACCTTGCCGGGCCCGATCGGCAGGCCGGCCGCGCGCAAGGCGCGGGCGAAATGCATCAGATTGACGACCAGCTTGGAATCGGGCGGAACCGTGGGCGCCGGCCGCCCGCCCGCGCCGTTGCCGGGGGCGG
>DASWLB010000149.1:0-1764 GCA_036396315.1 Alphaproteobacteria bacterium | reverse complement strand
GCGGATCTCGGCCTCGCCCAATTGTGGGAGAAGGGCTATCCGCGCGTCACCGAGTGGTGGCAGCGCCTCAAGGCGCGGCCGTCCTATGCGGCGACCTATTACAAGGGCGCGCGCTTCTCCGACGCCTACGCCGACCTGATGAAACAGACCGCGGCGGCGTAACGACCCCTCAATCCCGCCCGCCGTCGAGAACTTCGAGCAGCTCGCGTACCTTGGCGCGCTGTGCCTTGGCGTCGCCCGAGGCGATGGCATTCTCGACGCAGTGCGTCACGTGGTCTTTGAGGATGGCGTCGCCCACGCTTGCGAGCGCCGCGCGCACCGCGCGGATCTGCATCAGGATGTCGATGCAGTAGCGTTCCTCCTCCACCATGCGGGCAATGCCACGCACCTGGCCCTCGATGCGCCGCAGCCGGGCGAGGCTTGAGGTGTGAATCGCATGGTCCATGCTTGACCCATATACCCCCAGGGGGTATATGGGTCAAGAGGATACGTGCGAGGGGAGCGAGGTCGGTGAAGGATCCGGTCTGCGGCATGTCGGTCGATCCGGCGACCGCAAAGCACCGCTACGAACACGCCGGAACGACCTACGTCTTCTGCTGCGGCGGCTGCCGCGCGAAGTTCGCGGCCGATCCCGGCAAGTACCTGACGCCTGCGCCCGCCGCGAAATCGGAGGCTAAGGCCGGGACAAAATACACCTGCCCGATGCATCCCGAGATCGTGCGCGATGCGCCTGGCGACTGTCCGATCTGCGGCATGGCGCTCGAGCCGATGGGCGCGTCGCCGGAGGAGGCGGCGAACCCCGAACTTGCCGACATGACGAGGCGATTCTGGATCGGCGCCGCGCTGTGCGTGCCGCTCATCGCCATCGTGATGGGCCAGCATTTGCCGAACGAGGGAATTCATCGCTACGCCGATCCGGCGACCCTGGTCTGGCTGCAACTCGCGCTCGCGACCCCCGTCGTGTTGTGGGGTGGGTTGCCGTTCTTCCGCCGCGCCTGGCGCTCGCTCGTGCCGCTGCGCCTCAACATGTTCTCGCTGATCGGAATCGGCGTCGGCGTGGCCTACGCCTACTCGGCGGTCGCCGCCATCGCGCCCGATGCGTTTCCCGATGCGTTCCGCGACGCGCACGGCGCCGTGCCGCTCTACTTCGAGGCGGCGGCCGTCATCACGGCTCTGGTGCTGCTCGGGCAGGTCCTCGAGCTGCGCGCGCGCAGCCATACCTCGGCCGCAATCCGCGGACTGCTCGCCCTCGCGCCCAAGACGGCGCGGGTGATCCGCCCCGGCGGGCGCGAGGACGACGTGCCGCTCGAAAGCGTCGCCGCCGGCGACCGGCTGCGCGTGCGGCCCGGCGAAGCGGTTCCGGTCGACGGCACGGTTATCGAGGGGACGACCGCCATCGACGAATCCGCGATGACCGGCGAGCCGCTGCCGGTCGAGAAGGGCCTCGGCGATGCGGTCACCGGCGGCACCGTGAACGGAGCCGGCGCGTTCGTGATGCAGGCGGTCGGCGTGGGCGACGAGATGCTGCTCAACCGCATCGTCAAGCTGGTCGCCGAGGCGCAGCGCAGCCGCGCGCCGATCCAGCGCCTCGCCGACCGGGTTTCCGCCTGGTTTGTGCCCGTCGTCGTCGCCGTCGCCGCCGCCTCCTTCGCCGCCTGGGCGCTGTTCGGGCCGCCGCCCGCGCTCGGTTACGCCCTGGTCAACGCCGTCGCCGTGCTGATCATCGCCTGCCCGTGCGCGTTGGGGCTGGCGACGCCGATGTCG
>DASWLB010000148.1:0-3627 GCA_036396315.1 Alphaproteobacteria bacterium | reverse complement strand
TCGTCGAAGAACTTATCCCTCATATATTCATAACGCGGATATTCCCCGTGGTCTGCGATTTTCCGCCAATTGCGCACGAACCGGTCGGCCTGAATTTGAACTAGTTCATTTCCGCCTTTTTTGATGAACCACACTCGAGGGGGCGGGATAGTTTCCGAGGGAATAACGCGAAGACCGACCTGTGGCGACTCTTGCGGGCCGAAGGTTTCAAATCGCTGTTCGAGTGGGCCGTGCTCTGAAAATTCTGTGAACCCGGCGTTGCGAAATTTCTCCCACAAAAGTCCGGTATGTAGTGAGCGGTACTTCGTCAATTCGGCGAATTGAACTGAGAGCACAACCTCAACCAGAGGCGGATTGTCGAAATCCGGAAGATCAGCGGGGCGTGCTTGGGCACCAGGCCGGGGCAAAACGTTCTTGCCTGCGCTTCCGCTTTTGGGCCGTGAAACCATGGTCGCAGAGAATCACATTCGGCCGTCAGAGGGAAACCGGAATTTTCGGTCGCGGCAAGGTCCCTCACTCACTAAGGCGTCTTGTATTGTGCGGCGAGGGACCCAATCGGAAATACAACCTGCCGCTGAAAGGTGTGAAGCCATCTCGGCGCCTTGCCGTCTCGCACCAGGGCAAGCGGGCGCCGCCGTTATAGGCGTGGGCGAGCCCGGCTTCGATCAAGGTCATGCCGAGGTCGCGCCCGTCGGCGGCGGTTACGCGGGCAATGACGCGCCCGCCATACTTGTCGTGCTGGATGGCCGAAAGCCGGATCTCGCTGCCGGCCGCCTCCGCGAGCAAGGTCCGCGCACGGACGGCGAGCGCGCGTTCGCGCGCGCAGCCGCCCTTCAGCTCGGGCGCATCGACGCCGTCGAGCCGCACCCGCACGGTCAGTTCCTGGCCGAGCCAGATGCGCGCCGCGACCTCGATCGTGTCGCCGTCGACGACCCGGACGATTCGCGCCGGGACGGGGCCCGCGAGCACCTCGCCGGCCTCCGCCGGGAGGGCGGCGAACAACGCGGCGGCGAGAAGTCTTGCGATGCGAAGCCGTGCCCGGACCGGGGGCGCCTCTCGCGGCCCCTGACCCGCAGGAAACCTAAGTCCCCGCTCCCGGCGTCCGGCTTGCATCAATCCTCGACCGGCATCGCGATATCCGCCGACCCTCCCGGCAGGGCCGGCACCCGCATCTAGCACGGCACCGGGCGGGCTCGCACATGCCCGTGTATGAAATCCAATTCTAGGAGAATATTTCTAGAATGGGACGAACGCAAGGGGAACGTCAGCCCCGCCGATCTCCTTTGGTCGATTCTCGGGCTGCGCGGGCACGGGTCGCGCGGCATGACTGTCGGGGGATTTCGGCGGCTTCGGGTCGCTCATGTCTCCGCCTATGCGCGCGACGGCGCGTCGGCGCCAGCCCCTTCCTTACGGAGAGTTCCGTTCCCAAATATGCGACGGGGAGAGTTCCAAGGCATCCGATGAACTACGTGAAGACGGCCATCCTGCTCGCCGGATTGACCGGCCTGTTCCTTGCCATCGGCTTCGCGCTCGGCGGCGAGGGCGGCATGCTCATCGCGCTCGGCATCGCGGTCGCGATGAACCTTTTCGCGTACTGGAACGCGGACAAGATCGTGCTCCGCATGTACAACGCGCGCGAGGTCGATGCGCGCACGGCGCCCGCGTTCCACGGCATCGTCGCCCAGCTCGCCGACCGAGGCGGACTGCCGATGCCGCGCGTCTACATCATCGAATCCGACCAGCCCAACGCGTTCGCGACCGGGCGCGACCCGGCCCATGCCGCGGTGGCGGCGACGACCGGGCTTCTCCGCATCCTGAGCCAGGAGGAGATCGCCGGCGTGCTCGCCCACGAGCTTGCCCACATCAAGAACCGCGACACCTTGATCATGACCATCACCGCGACGATCGCGGGCGCGATCTCGATGCTCGCCCACTTCGCGCTGTTCTTCCGCGGCAGCGGCCGCGACAACCCGTTCGGCATCGTCGGCGTGATTCTGGTGATGATCCTCGCCCCGCTCGGCGCCATGCTGGTCCAGATGGCGATCTCGCGCACCCGCGAATACGCGGCCGATCGCGCCGGGGCCGAGCTGTGCGGGCGGCCGCTGTGGCTCGCTTCCGCGCTCGAGAAGCTCGACGTCGCCGCGCGCCGCATCGACAACCCGGCGGCGGAAGCCAATCCGGCGACGGCCCACCTGTTCATCGTCAACCCACTGCACGGCGGCTCGATGGACAATCTGTTCTCGACCCACCCCTCGACCGCCAACCGCGTGCGCCGCCTGCGCGAGATGGCGGGCGTCGCCGGCCCCTGGGGCTGAGGCCGAACGGCCGCCGCGTGCCGAAACTCTTCCGCCCGCCGCGCCTGCCCTCGATCCTGGGCGGCCGCCCTCCCGCACCCGGCGAGGATGCGCGAGCCATCGCGCGCACATTGCTCGACGCCGTGCTGCGCCGCCGTTCGGCGCTCGACGAGGCGCTTGCCGTCCACGCCGGTCTGTCGCTCCTCACCCCGCGCGACCGGGCGTTCGCACGCCTCCTGGTCGCGACGGTGCTGCGCCGGCTCGGCCAGATCGACGCGCTGATCGATTCCTGCGTCGATCGACCCATGCCCGACCGGGCCGCGCCGGCGCGCGACGCGATCCGCATCGGCGCGGCGCAGCTTCTGTTCCTCGGCACGCCGCCCCACGCCGCGGTCAGCCGCGCGGTCGCCTCGCTCGCCGGGCGCGACGCCGCCTATCGCGGCCTGGTCAACGCCGTGCTGCGGCGCATTTCGCGCGAGGGCGCGGCGCGCATCGCCGGACAGGACGCGGCGAAGATCAACACTCCCGATTGGTTGTGGCAATCGTGGTCGTCCGCGTTCGGCGAGGCGACGTGCCGGCGCATCGCCGAACAGCATCTCGCCGAACCGCCGCTCGATCTCACCGTCAAATCCGATCCCGAAATCTGGGCGACGAAGCTCGATGCCGTCGTGATGCCGACCGGCAGCCTGCGCCGCGATGCGGGCGGCGCGGTGACGGAGCTTCCCGGCTTCGAGGAAGGCGAATGGTGGGTGCAGGACGCAGCCGCCGTGCTCCCCGCCCGGATCCTGCTCTCGGCGCTCGGCGGCGGTGCCGGCGTGCGCATCGCCGATCTCTGTGCGGCGCCGGGCGGCAAGGCGGCCCAGCTCGCGCTCGCGGGCGCGCGCGTCTCGGCGTTCGACATCTCGACCGCCCGGCTCCGCCAGCTGCGCGTCAATCTCAGCCGGCTCGGGCTCGATGCCGAGTGCACCAACGCGGACGCGCGCGCCTTCGCGCCGGCCGAGCCCTACCCCGGCGTCCTGCTCGACGCGCCGTGCTCTTCGACCGGCACCATCCGCCGCCATCCCGACGTCCTGCGGCTCAAGTCGCCCGACGACGTGGCGCGGCTCGCCCACCTGCAGCGCCAGATGCTCGATGCCGCGGCGCGCGCCCTCGCAACCGGAGGGGTGCTGGTCTATGCCGTGTGCTCGCTCGAGCCGGACGAGGGGCCGCGACAAATCGAAGACCTTCTGGCGCGCTTGCCGGGGCTCGCGCGCCTGCCGGTGCGGCCCGACGAGCTTGGGCCCGACGCGGCCGCCCTCGCGCCCCTCGTCACCCCAGCGGGCGACGTGCAGAC
>DASWLB010000147.1:0-4893 GCA_036396315.1 Alphaproteobacteria bacterium | reverse complement strand
GGGCGAATCGATCGAGATCTTCTTGCCGCGCAGCGCCTGCGCCTTCTTGTCCATCGGCGAGGTCTCGGTCACCCCGGCCGCCGTCGCCGCGGCCGTCGACAGGACGATTTCCTGCATGATGCCGTCGAGCGCGGTGCCGAGCGCCACCACCTTCTGGCCGCGGATGTTGGCGCGGATGACGGTCGCGACCGACGAGTTCGAGAACTCGACGCTCCGCGACAGGACCGCGTTCATCGCGCCGATGCCGCCGATCTGGGTGAGCTTGACCTCGAGTCCGGCGTCCTTCCAGAAGCCGAGATCGTGGGCGATGTAGTTGGGCGAGAAGTTGAGGCTGAGCGCGGGCAGCGCCACCGTCGCCTCCATCTGTTGCGCCTGCGCCGGGCGCCCCGACACCGCCACGACGAGGGCGAGCAGCGCCCCGCCGAATGTCCGCAATCGCGTCATCCTGACCTCCTGTTCGATCGCACCGTGCGACTCGCCGTTTCCGTCGGGCCTCAACTGCCGGACCCGCGGCCGACAAACTTGTTGGTGTAGATCGCCTTGAACGAGGAAAGCTTCTCCTCGGGCTTCATCATGCCGCCGACGAGCATCAGCTCCTGGGCGTTGGCGATGCCCTTCTCGTTGATGCGCATCTCGGGCGGCGTCCAACGGCGCGTCAGCTCGAACGCCTCGTCGAACGGCGCCTGGTCCATGTTGGGGATGCGCTTCCTCAAGATCGCCTTGGCCTCGCTCGTTCGCTCGTGCAGGAAGCGGACGCCCTGGCCGTACCCCGCGACCATCGCGGTGCAGACGCGCGGCTTCTGCTCGCAATAGTCGGGACGGGCCATGATGCCGTTCAGCTGGAACGGCAGGAGCTCGGGCAGGTCGCCCTGCGGGCCGCTCGACAGAAGCACGGCCGAGCCGTTGTGGATGGCGATGGTCGAGTACGGCAGCACCTGCGCCATCGCATCGACATCCCGGGTCTGCAGCGCCGCGATCGAGGCGGGCTGGGACATGATCGACAGCTTGAAATCGCGCTCGGGGTCGATGCCGCCGCGCCGCGCGAAATAGCGCAAGTACGCGTGCACGATGGTGTTCGGCGCGAGAATCGCGACCGTCCTGCCCTTGAGCGCCGCCGCGCGCCTGTCGAGCGGCGCGAGATGGGTAAGGCCCGCCGCATTGGCCAAGTCCTTGCGCAGCACCAGCTCGACCGCGGTGCCCTCGAAGGCGCCGGCGATCGCCACCACCTTCTGGCCGCGCGCCTGGGCCCGGATGATCGTCGGGATCGACGAGATGGAGAACTCGGCGCTCCGCGACAGGACCGCGTTCATGGCGCCGATGCCGGTGATGACCGGCAGCTTTACCTCGAGCCCCTGCTTCGTCCAGAAGCCCAAATCCTGCGCGATGTAGGCGGGGACGAAGGCGAAGGTGATCGCCGGCATGGCGAACGTCACCTCCTCCTTCTGCTGGGCGAGCGCGGGACGGTCCGCCGCGATCGCGGAAGCCACCAGGGCGACGCACGCCGCCGTGCCGAACTTGACCATCGCGATCCTCCCGTTTCGGGTTGCGCGGCCCCGTGCCGCGCCCGCTACTTGATGAACTTGTTGGTGTAGAGGTTCTGGAACGAGGAAAGCTTCTCCTCCGCCTTGATCATGCGCGCGATGACCATCAGTTCCTGCGCCTTGGCGAAGCGCGCGTCGTCGCTCGCGGGCGACCGCGGCGTGGACTTGATCGTCAGCGCGAAGGCCTCCTCGAGGATGGCCTGGTCCATGCCGGGGATCACCTTGTGCAGGATCGCGACGCTCTCCTTCGGGCTGTCGTGCAGGAAGGCGAGCGCCTTCGCGATTCCCCCGACGAACTTGGCGCACAGGTCGGGCTTCTCCTGGCACAGGTCGGGCCGCGTCATGATGCCGTTGAGGGCGAGCGGGAGGAGCTCGGGAAAGTCCCCGTTCCCGCCCGGCCCGCCGCGCAGCCCGCTCGAGATCAAGGTGCCGTAGCCCTGCCGGATGGCGGTCAACGGCTGGGGCAGCGTTTCGACGAAACCGTCGATCGCCCCGCTGCGCACGGCCGCGTGCGCGGCCTCGGGCTGCATCACGGCGATCTGCACGTCGCGCTCGGGATCGATGCCGCCCTTGCGCGCGAACAGCCGGAGATAGCCGTGCGGCAGCGCGTTCGGCGTGCCGCCGACCGCGATCTTCTTGCCCTTGAGCGCGGCCGCCCGCTGCGCGATCGGCGAGTCGATGGTGATGCCGGCGGCATCGGCCAGCTTCTTCGCGACCACCAGCTCGACGATGAGGCCGTCATAGGTATTGGCGACCTGCATCACCTTCTGGCCGCGGATGTTGGCGCGGATGATCGTGAGACCCGAGGAGATACAGAACTCCACGCTTTTGGCGAGCAACGCGTTCATCGCGCCGATGCCTGTGATTACGGGCATCTTCACGTTCAGCCCGGCCTCCTTCCAGAAGCCCTTGGCGTCGGCGATATAGGCCGGCGCGAAGCCGAGATTGGTCGCGGGCAGCGCGAGCGTCACGTCCTCCTGCTGCGCGGCCACGGGCCGCACGAGGGCGACGGCGAAAACGAGGGCGAGGGCGCCAAGCGCGGCGCGGCGTGTCGTCGACATGGGGTCCTCCGGACTACTTCGCGAACTTGTTGGTGTAGATTTCGGCGAACGAGGCGAGCTTCTCCTCGGGCTTCAGCATGCCGCCGACCAGCATCAGCTGCTGGGCGTTGGCGAGCGACTTCTCGCTCACCTTCGACGAGCGCGGCGTCCATTTCCGGATCAGCTCGAAGGACTCGGCGAACACCTGCGGATCGATGTTGGGCATGCGCTTGCGCAGAAGCTCCACGCTCTCCTTCGGATGGTCGTGCATGTAGTTCATGGCGTCCGTCACCCCGTCCGCCATCTTCGCGCACACGCCGGGTTTCTCCTCGCAGAACCCGGCGCGCGTCACCACGATGTTGAAGGCGAGCGGCGCGATCTCCGGCAGGTCGCCCCGCAGCGGACTCGACAAGAGCACGCCGATGCCCTGCTGCACGGCGGTCGGCGTCCAGGGCGGGCCCTGCACGTAGGCGTGAACGTCGCCGCGCTTGAGCGCCGCGAGCCCGGCCGGGGCCTGGTTGGACACGACCGTCATCTCGCGCTCGGGGTCGACGCCGCCGCGCCGCGCGAGATAGCGCAGGTGCGCGTGCGGAATCGTGTTCGGCGAGGTGAGAGAGGCGATCTTGCCCTTGAGCGCCTGCGCCCGCTTCTCGATCGGCGAGGCGGCCGTCACGCCCGCCGCCTCGGCCACGTCTTTGCGCAGCACGATCTCGATGGCGAGCCCGTTCAGCGTCTCGGCGATGCCCTGGACTTTCTGGCCGCGGACGTGCGCGCGGATGATGGTGGGGCCCGAGCTCGACGAGAAATCGACGCTCTTCGCCAGCACGGCGTTCATGGCGCCGATGCCGGTGATGTCGTGCATCTTCACCTTGAGCCCGCGCTTCTCCCACAGGCCGGCCGAATCGGCGATGTAAATGGGCGAAAAGACGAGCGTCAGGGCCGGCAGAGCGAGCGATGTCTCCTCCGCCGGCTGCGCCGCCACCGGACGGGCGACGGCGAAGGCGGCGGCGACCGCGAGCGAAACACACAATGCTTTACGCAGACCGACCATGCGTGACCTCCTCCTCGCGCCCCCGGGCGAACCGCTTCGGGCGGCGCGGCGTTGCCATGGATTACTTCGTGAACTTGTCGGTGTAGATGTCCTTGAACGCGGCGAGCTTCTCCCCGGGCCTCAGCATGCCGCCGACCAGCATCAGCTGCTGGGCGTTCACCAGCCCCTGCTCCTTCACCTTTGCCGAGCGCGGCGTCCAGCGCCGGATCAAGTCGTAGGATTCGGCGAACACCCGTGGGTCGATGTTCGGCATGTACTTGCGCAGGTGTGCGATTGCGTCGTTCGGCTTGTCGTGCATCAAGACGAGCGCGTCGCCGATCCCCGCCATCATCTTGGTGCACACGCTCGGCCGCTCCTCGCAGACGTCGGGGCGCGTCACGATGATGTTGTAGGCCTGCGGCGCAAGCTCCGGCAGGTCGCCGCGCAACGGGCTCGACAGGCGCACCCCGATGCCCTGCTGCACGGCGGTCGGACCCCACGGCGGGCCCTGCACGTAGGCTTCGACCGCGCCGTTCTTGAGCGCGGCGAGGCCGGCCTCGGCGAGGTTGGACACGACCGTGATCTCGCGCTCGGGATCGACGCCGCCCTTGCGCGCGAAATAGCGGAGATGCGCGTGCGGGATGGTGTTGACCGAGGTCGTCGACGCCTTCTTGCCCTTGAGCGCCTGGGCGCGTTTCTTGATCGGCGAGGTCTCGTCGACCCCGGCCGCCTCGGCCACGTCCTTGCGCAGCACGATCTCGATCGCGAGCCCATCGAGCGTATTGCCGAGCCCGAGCACCTTTTGTCCGCGGATGTGGGCGCGGATGATGGTGGCGCCCGATGACGACGAGAAATCGACGCTCTTCGCCAGGACGGCGTTCATCGCCCCGATGCCGGTGATGTCGACGAGCTTCACCTTGAGCCCGTGCTTCTCCCACAGCCCGGCCGCTTCCGCGATGTAGAGCGGCGAGAAGACGAGCGCGCGCGCCGGCAACGCGACAGAGGATTCCTCCATCCTCTGCGCGAACGCGGATGGCGGCACCGCGAACAGCAGCAGGGCGAGAGCAAGCAAAACGCAAAGACTACGACTCCGACCCAACATTCCCGGCTCCTTTTCGCGCCCTTGCCCCGCGGGACGGGAGGGCGCCGCGATGCGCAGCACTACTTGACGAACTTGTTGGTGTAGATGTCCTTGAACGACGCGAGCTTCTCGCGTTCCGTCATCATGCCGGTCACGAGCATGAAGTCCTGGGCGCGGACGAGCCCCGCCTCCTCGATGCGC